>WFTU01000106.1 GCA_015485375.1 Paracoccaceae bacterium
CCCTCTTTCAAACCCTTAGCCATACCTCACCGTCCCCCATTTCATCCGCCATTACTTTTTGGAATATGGGGGATAGCTTCGGAACTTACAAGATAATAATGCCTATTTATTAAGGGGTTTGCGGACCATTAGGGAACCATGAGGTTACCCCAAGGGGGGACACCTCCTCCGCCACTTGCCTTCATTGAAACGCGGATGCGTCCCGACGCATGGGTGATTTTTTTGTTTCTTCTCGATGCTCCCGGGCCTGAAAAATTCATAATTCCAAGTGAAAGTGCTCGAATTTTCGGCGATATTTCTCCTGTTGCCGCATTTTTCGGGGCTTTTCCTTGAAAATGCCACAATTTCTCGATAACGACGGAAAAACGTTTCTGTAACGAGGGCAGGGAAGATTAGGTGTTTGTCCACCTTCATGGGCCAGCAGGTCCGTGGGCTTTGGCGATTCCGCCAGGGCACAGGTGTTTAGTTAGTACTCCCAACATTGTTTGAAGTTTGACCAGAGGTCGAGTTGTCTCGCCTCCGGACAGTGTTCCTTTGGGAGAAAAAAATGTCTAACACCTTTGCTGCATTTCTTATCGCACTGAGAATGGCGGAATCGGGCGGGGACTATCAGGCAGTAAACAGCCTTAATTTTCTCGGAGCCTACCAGTTTGGAGAGGCGGCGCTGATTGACCTCGGTTATGTGCGACGCGACCAGGATGTCTACGACAATGACTATAGCGGCGGGTGGACCGGCAAGAACGGCGTGCGCTCGATCGAAGGGTTTCTGGCCAACGAAGAAGAGCAGGATCGCGCGGCCCAGCAGTGGATGCGCGTAATGTGGTCGTATATCGAATATCGCGAGATTGACGGCTATGCCTGGAAACAAGTCGGCGAAACCCAGTTGACGACCAGCGGCATGCTCGCGGCAGCCCACCTTCTGGGCGCCGGTGCCTTGAAAGAATACATCGATTCCGGCGGTAGATCGGACCCTCGGGACCCCTACGGAATGCCGCTGTCGCAGTATATAGCCAAGCTTGGCGGATACGACGTGCCGTTCGCACCACCGGAGACCTAGGGTCGGGGGGGGCGCAGAATATCGGCAATTGCCGTCAGGATGACCCCGTTTGTATTTACGTCGCTATAATTTTTCATCGGCTCCAGAGTCGCGCCAAACACACCTATCGAAAACCCAAGATCTTTGATGCGGGCCTTTTCTCTGATCAGCGCAAGCAAACGGCTTGAGTATTCGTGTGGATAGGTAGCAGCCCAGAGATACGCGGCCTTGCTACTGATAATATCCGCGCGGCTCGCAAATTGCGCGCTTTGATTGGCGGTACTGCCGCCGATCGAGGAAATCACCCAGGCGTCTGCACCGGGCAGATCGACTCTCAATCCCTGATAGGAAAACCACGGTTCGAAGTTTAGCGAGGCTTCGGATACGCACTTGAACTGTCCGGTCTCCTCATACCAGGAAAGTTGCGCGTCAAACAAAACATCGGACAGATACCGGGTTTCCGGACTGAACCCGACCTCCAGAGCCTCCAACAGTAGCGGTTCCGTACCGAAGTGGCCAATAAATGCGGCTTTGTATAGGAGGCGAATATATTGATCCCCCGTGTCGTTTCCGGGGAGCGCCGGATACGCCGAATCCATAGGTATGCCCCAAGCCGTATACCCGTTGCGGGCATATTGCGAGCAATGGGATTCGGTCACGTCGGTCCATTTACGGTTCGAATAGTTCAATGCCCGCCGGTTTTCGACCGTTCGCGCAATGTCCCAGCCGCTCAACAATTCTTCGGCTCGCTCCCGGGTCGCGAAGTTCGCATTTACCAGCCGGTCCAGGGAAATCAGGAAGCGACCGGTGTCACACGAATCAAACTCCGACCTTGCGTTTTGGGGGTTGTTCGCGTCAAAAAGCGAGGGCGGCAGCGCAAACCCGTCTATCTCCAGGGTCGGCAAGTTATCCAGTATCCGGCCTATTCTTTCCAAAGCCTCATCTCCGGATATCAGAGACAGCTCGTTGGCCGCCTGAATTCCATTGAGTTGGCTGGCAACATCCCAAAGGGTCACGCCCTGATTGACGATCAGAGGATCGCTGGCCTGCACGGTGCCTGCGCAAATACCGGTCTCTTCATCGCTGTGACGTTCGATAAACCGCCACGCGAGGCGAGCGTCTTCGAGAAGGCGCTCCCTTTCCAAATCGTCAAGTACTTTCGGCGCAATAGGGTCCGAGACCTGACGGCGGCGGGTAGACCAGAACCGTTGCAAAACCGGATCAGGTGCCACAATTTGCTTCATATATCCGCCCACAGAATAGAAGTGCACCTTGCCATCGCTACGCGCGCCGGATAATTGCCGGATTAGAGCCTCTTGTTGAACCGGCGTAGCTATCTGTGCATCCGATACCTCCAATATCATATCGGTCAGCGGGGTGTCCTCGGTCAGACGATCGAAACGGTAATTTTCCGGGTTTTGCACAGCAGCGTGAAAACGGCCGTCATTCCGTGGCCCACTCCAGAAATCCGGGTTTCGGGTCCGGTGCAGAACAATTCGGGTCTGCGCGCCCGGCGGTGCCTGATCCGACAGCATGCATAGCGCGCCCATGCTATCCCCGCTTTCGGCAAGGGTACAGATATCGGTCAGCCCGTCAGGCAATACTGCAGCCTCCGGCCCGATTGCGGTGTACGGGAACTCCGCCTCGGCGAGGCGTTCGGCGAACTCGGTCAAATTATCGGCCGACCCGCTCGGAGAGGTGTAGTCCAGCACCAGCCCGATGTATTTCGAGGCCCCCGGGTTTCCTTGCAAGAGGTGATCAATCGGGCGGGTCAGGAATGTAATTCCTTCGAGCATGGCCGACTGCAGCTGCGCAGCCCAGTTCGAACACTGTTCAAGCAGAACATCCGGCGGTTGGTCGGTCGCATTTTGAAACGAGAGATAGAGAATTTGCTCTTCACTGCGGGCGGCCAGTCTGGACAATACCGGTTCAGGGGGGCTTTCCACGAGAGCGGCGCTGCCGCCCTCAAGATGTGCTATTCCCCAGTCGACCACTTCGAATTTGGTCTTGGCATCTATAATAGTCCCGTCATCATCCATCTCCGGCAGCAACTGGACCCGAAATCCCGCTGCGCGTAGAGCATAGGGCTCCAGACTTTCTGTCTTCGTAAAGTTCAGAATCGACACAACCGGATTAGCGGACAATTCGCCCGCGTTGTCCTCGTCCGTTTCCATCATGCAATCGCGCAAATCAATTGCATTGCGAAGCTGGAAGTATCGTTCGCGTTCCGCGTCCTGTTCCATGCCAAGCGCCAGTTCGAACAAACCGCGCTCGCGTTTGGCAATGTTCCTGAACAGCCGCATAATTCCGGTTTCGGTATTTTCTGCCTCGGTTGACGTGCAGCGCAACAAGGCGGTGACGGGAATCCCGGCGGAAAAAAACGTATCCAGAATCTGCTCTGCCAATCGAGCCGAAACCATACGATCCAGCCCCTCGAGCACCACAAACAGCGTTCGGGAGGTATTATCGAAGGCCGAGGCAAACCCGACCCTAGACACAAGCGGAAGGGCGGTGCCCGACATGATAAACATCCGCCGTGAGAGTTTCATCGCCATATTCCCGATTTACGCTCTTGCAATAGCGCAATACTTTTTGCAATTCCGCAACAACTAACGTAATTTAACAGGGAATTTATGTATTGTGTAGCATATGTTGTAACGATCGGGTTTGGTATTTACCGTGGGTATCACAGGAGATGAATGCGTGCCGCCCATTCCCAAACATGTGTTTGAGGATCGATCTGGCAAGAGGTTCCGGTTCCTAGTCCTTTTGGCTTTTCTCTTTTCTCTTTTCACCATCGGGTTCTCCGCCGAATTTGTCTTCCGCGTTTTCAACTTGAAACCGTCTTCGCAAACTCCACAGGTATTCGACACCCTGTCCGACTCCGATAGCTGGCTAACACCCGGATTCGATATGACAAGTGTCGTAATGAAAGAATCGGCCTTTACCGACTGTCGGCAAGGGTTGTTGAATTTTTCCAGAAGCACTTCCGGTATCGCCGCCTATATCCCCTATGGAGACCCCACCGCGTTGTCAGGCCTCCGCGCCCGTTGTGCTGATCTGGAGGCTGTCTACTATCAGGCATTTTCCTTCGGAGCTCCCGATGGCAACATCATCCCGCTCGGCACGGGCGGAGCCGTTTTTCCGTTGCCGGAATTCAATATCGGCTTTTTCAGCCGGAACCGGCCCGCCGCCTTTCCTGTTCTGGAACCGCGGACCGGAACGTCGGCCGAAACACTGGAAACAGTATTTTCCGGGGATGACAGTAGTTCCGTTTTTCTGAACCAGTTGCGGTCGCTGGATCTGACGGGCGTTGACGGCGGCATTTGCATAGATTTGCAGGATTACCCAGATATTTCGGCACCGGTGCTGAATACTCTGTTTTCAGCCATCAACAATTGGCTGGAGCCTCTTGGCCTAAGCAGCTGTCTAATCGGGAAAATGGATGCGAATTTCTGGAAAAATTCGACGCTGGTCGATCTGGTCGACCGCCCTCTTCTATTGGGCTTCAAAGACACCAGCAATCCTGCTGTTCCGATCGCTGCGCAGGACTGGTTCGATGGTGCTTTAACGTCAGCCACGGCGCGTATACCTGCCAATAAACTGTCTCTGGCAATAGGCAGCTTCTCCACGCTATGGAAAAGCGGCCTTCGCACCCCGGAGCGGATTCCCTATGTCGAGGCGATGCTGCGGACCAGTTATTTTGAGGGAAAACTCAACTATCTCGCCGATACAGGCAGCACAAATGCGCGATATCTGGATGAAAACCGCCGCCTCAACCAGGTCTGGGTGCAGGATGCTCTGAGCTTCTACAATCAACGCCGGACGCTGGAGCCGGAAACGCAAGTGGTGATCTGGCCGCTCGGGTATGAAGACTCAACTATTTGGGAGCTTACGGCGCCTGACGTGACGCCGGAAGAAGCCCGGGCCGCCATAGAGTCCGAGATTGACCTTTCGAACGAGGTCGTTGTGGAAGGAGCCGGACCATTCTCGACACATATTGCCGACGCATCCCCCGGACTCCGGCAGGTTTCCCGTACGCCGGGGCAAACCCGGATAGATGGCCAGATTTACGAGCAGATACCGAGCCCCCGCCGGTTAAGGCTCTTTGGTCAAAGCGCGGACCTTGCCCTTGCCGTAACATTCAACGGGTTGGGCAGCGCCAGAGAAACCGATCGTTTGCTCGCGCTGCTGGCAGAGTTCGAAATCAGCGCAACCTTCTTTCTGTCCACGGGCGATATTCTGTTGTCGGAGGATATCGTGGAAAAGCTGATCGCTGCCGAGCATACCATCGGAACCAACACAGTGCCGCAAGAGTCCCGCCTCGCTCTTTCGCGCTTCGTTACCACCGTGCGAAACAATATGGTCCAACAATTGCTTCAGGACAGGCTGGGCCACCATGCGATACTGGTGCAAAGTCCGGCGGGCTACGGGCAATTTCCAGGTGATCAGGCGGTGCTGGACCAGATGCAGGATCTTCGGGCATCCGGTTACCTGTTGGTATATAGCAAGTTCGCGGCGCCATACGGAAATTTCGATCCGCAGGAATTTACCGCGCAGATCCGAAAGTCCGCCTTTGAAGCTCCGGCAAATGTCATCAGTTTCGATTTTTCCGAGCAGAATGACAGAACGATCAATGCGCTACTGCCGTCAATTTTTTCTCGATTGACCGAAGATGGTTTTACTTTCACTGCACTGCCAGAGGCAGCCGGCTTATCTGCCGACGATGTATTCCCCGTCGCCACCGAACAGCCCGCGGCACGAGACAAGATAATTTACTGGCTGATGTCAATTACCTGGATCGGCGTTCAGAATTTCATTTTCCTGTTGGCGCTCACTATTGCGCTCCATACCCCGGTTTACCTGTTCCTCGCCTTTATCCGCCGGGAACGTTACCCGTATAACGAGGATTTCAAACCGCCTGTTACGGTAATCATCCCCGCTTACAATGAAGCAAAGGTAATCGGGAAAACGCTGAAAAGCGTTCTGGCATCGGACTACCCGAATCTGAAGGTTGTCGTCGTAGATGACGGCTCCAAGGACCAAACTGCCGAAGTCATCGAAGAGTTCGTACAGAAAAACAAGCGCGTTACCCTGATCCGACAGTCGAACCATGGCAAATGGTTTGCCGAGGATCGCGCTCTCAGCTATATAGACACACCGATATTCGTGATCGTGGACGCAGATACTTTGCTCCGCCGTGATGCAATCAAACTTCTGGTGCAGCCGTTTTGCGATGATGCTGTGGGCGCGGTAGCTGGAACTGTCGAAATCGGCAACCGTGACAACGTGATTACAGCTTGTCAGGTTATCGAATACAAATTCACCCAAAGCGTGATGCGCCGGGCCTATGAGGTGATCAACGGAATTCTTGTCGTCCCCGGCGCAATCGGAGCCTGGCGGAAGGACGCGGTAATCCAAAGCGGGCTCGTATCCGGTGATACCATCACAGAAGATGCCGACCTGACCGTCGCTTTGCATCGTAGCGGCTACAAGGTGGTGTACACACCGGCGGCAAAATCCTACACCGAGGCCCCGAATTCCGTCCGCGCTTTTCTTCAGCAACGATTGCGCTGGTCACTCGGAATGCTGCAGGTTGCCTGGAAACACAAACGCTCGATTATTGAAGGACAGCCGGTTGGCTTCATATCCATTCTGGATGCGGTCTGGTTCCGACTCATCTCCAGCTTCGTGTATCCGCTGGTAGATGTGATCGTGGTCAGCACGCTCGCCTTCTGGCTTTATGAAATACTTACACGCGGGACTATGAGCTTTAACGACCTGTCCCTCAGTGTCGTCGTGATGTTCCTGATGTTTACTTTGCTGGATGTTATCAACCTCGCCGCAGCATTCTGGTTCGAGAAGAAGTTCGAATGGAAGTTGCTGTTGTTGGTGCCATTCCTACGATTTGGGTATCGCCAGTTGCTGTATATTTCCTCCATGCGTTCGATAGCCCACGCAATTACGGGCAGGTTGCGCGGATGGCAAAAGTTGAAACGTACGGATACGGCGCAAATATTTGATGAGCCGGGTTAAAGATAGCAAACAGCTCCTGGAGCCATAGACACCGGCGTTCCCGAAAAATGAAACAGGGACGAAATATGGGGAACGCGCATTGCAGGGCGCCAGCTTCTGTTCCGCAAACCGGCCCTATCACAACTCGCACTTTCAATTTCGGGAACTCCGAGCTAGGCTATACAAAGTACCTGCAAGAAGCTCCGTCTCGGAGCGCAGGTTTCTGTTGCTATGCTCAATCAGGTTTATTTTGAATTCCTGTTAGAGGAATGTTTCCGTGTTGATAAGTATTGGCCTGACACTATTTGCAGTCTTTCTCTGGTATAAAGCCGTGCGCTCGAGAAAGATCGCCCTGGCAGTTTCCACCCTGACTTTCCTCTCGCTTCTTTTTATCGGGATATACTATGCGGCAGATTACCTGACCGGTGCAGGGATAGATGAATCCATACTATTTCACCTTCGGGCAGGCATGAAGGGGGCAGGTTACGCCGATTTCCGTGTCCTCGGATTATTGGGGCTGCTCTATCTGCTTGCCAGCGCGATAGTATCGTTCGGGGTCTACAGAGTTTCTCTGCGCGACGACCGCGCCGACTATGAGCGGTTAAGGATTGGAGCCGGGATATTCGCTGTACTGCTGGCATTCATTGCAAATCCTGCGACCCTGGATCTGGAGCAGTTGTACAATATCAGCAAACCTGTAGAAGCAGCGGTGTATGGCGATCTTCCACTGCCTGACGGCTATGTCGAACCGGGTGAAATCCGCCTCGGGGAAAAACCGAAAAACATTGTATATCTCTATCTTGAATCTCTGGAAGGAACCTACCTCGACGAGAGCGTTTTTCCGGGCTTGATGCCCAACCTGCGAGAACTGGAAAAACAGGCTGTTAGCTTTACCAATGTTCAGCAGGTCTACAATACCGGATGGACAATGGCCGGAATGACGGCGAGCCAGTGCGGAATCCCGCTGCTCACACCAAGCCGCGGAAATAATATGTCCGGGATGGACCAGTTTCTTCCCGGTGCAAAGTGTCTCGGGGATATTCTGGATAGCGCAGGCTATCAGCTGAATTATATGGGTGGAGCCAAACTCGACTTCGGTGGAAAGGGGCGGTTCTACGCTACACACGGGTTTGATCGGGTGGAGGGATATGATGAACTCGAGTATCTGTTGGAGGACCCGTCCTACACGTCGCCTTGGGGGTTGTACGACGATACGCTGCTCAATGCCGCCAAACGCCGGTACGACGATCTCTCGGCAACGGGCGAGCCTTTCGGGCTGTTCGTTCTGACGGTTGATACCCATCATCCGAACGGACATGTCGCCAAGGCTTGTGGTGACACCGAATACGGTGACGGCAGCAACAGCATTCTCAACGTACTGCGTTGCGCGGATATTATGGTTTCCGACTTTATCGAATATGTAATGGAAAGCGAGGGGTTCGAAGATACAATTCTGGTTGTTTCGTCCGATCACCTTGCAATGCGTAATACTGCTTGGGATAAGCTTGAGAGGGGCGAACGGCGGAATTTATTTATGGTGTTCGGCAGTGACCTGCCTGCAGAAAAAGTATCTACGCCCGGATCTACGCTCGATGTTGCACCGACTTTGTTAAACATAATGGGCTCGGATACCCAGGCCTACGGCTTCGGTCGCAACCTCCTGGGAGAAGCTCCAACACTTGCAGGAAGGGAAACTCCAGTCGACGAAGTACTTGGCCAGAGCAGGGATTATCTTTCGCTATTATGGTCGATACCCCAGCTGAACAATGGAATACGGGTGGTTCTTGATGAACAACAACTGGTTTTGGGAAAGCGAACGCTCCGGTTTCCGGCGTTATTTACGCTGGAGGACGACCTCGGAGTGAAAGAAATCCGGTTCGATATTTATAAAGACCAACCATTGGACGAAGCCCTTTTCGGTTTGGCCTATGATCAGAGATTCTTGTGGATCGACCGGTGCGCAATAATCGGAAACCTCGATGCTTCTGCTGAATTGACGGCCGATGGTTATTGTGTCGCTTTCGGAGCGACCGGTGCCACATCTCTCGATTTTTCAGAACTGGTAGACGGAATGAAATTCAGCTTGCCGGACCTGAAAAAGATTTTTGACGGGATGGAGTTCAGCCAGAAAACCTCTGATTCGAGGCTGGCGTTTCTTGATCTGGCGCGGCGCTACGAGCGCGGTACCGTGGTCCAATATCAGCCCAGAAAGGTTCTTGACGGGCGCTTCATGATCCGGTCCGCAGGTTTTGGTACAGGACCCTCTAGCGTCGGGAACCTGAAACAGCAAAGCACCGTCCAGCTGGTGCGCGGATTGACTGTCGTAGGGTTCGATGCCGATTTCTCGCCGGTTAAACTGGGCCACGTAGACACCTGTGCCTACGACGGCGCCCTCCGGGACATTCTGGAACTGGATGGAGAAGGGTTCCAGGCGGTTATCGAGCGGAACTCCGACTACTTCGGCGCCTTTGCAATCATCGCGCATGATAGTGCCCTGTGCGAAGAAAAGTATGATTTTTCTTCGCTATTTGAAGGAACCGGCCTCCAACGCTGGAAGCAGATCGGGTTCAGGACCCCATATATCGGCTTGATTGCCGGGAATGGCGATACTTCGGAATATCTAGGCGAAACCGAAACTGCAATTGTCGTGGAGGCGGTGGATTTTATCAGGCCGCCAAAAAGGGCCCAACAACGTTTGCTAACCGAACTGCCAAGAATTGCGCACGGCGGCGGCGGCTTCAATGGCGCCAGCTACTCGAATTCTATTGATGCCTTGAAACAGAACCGGGACGATTACGAACTGTTCGAAGTCGATCTTTCGTGGACCTCCGACAACGAGCTGGTTTGCATCCACGACTGGGAAGACAGCCTTCAACGCGTGTTCAACCTCGAAGGTCGGGATAAAGTCACACTTTCGGAGTTCGAAAACCTGATCCGAACAAAGTCTCCAGTTCAAAAATGCACGCTGGAAACCCTTGCCGAATGGATGAAGGCGAATGATTCCAAACGCGTCATCCCCGATATCAAGGAACGAAACCTCGAGGCCTGGGAAAAGATTTCCTCGGAATACCCGGAGCTTCGCGATAGGTTTGTCCCACAGATATATATACCGGAAAACTACCGAAAGCTACGCGACTTGGGGTTCGAGAACATCGTATGGACCCTCTATCGGTTCGATCAGTCCGACGAAGAAGTATTACGTTGGCTAAAGTTCATGGACTTATTCGGTCTTGCAATGCCGATAGAGCGCGCGGAACGAGAACTGGCAATAAGGGCCCGCGAAGAGACCGGCGTTTTGAGTTGGGTCTACACGGTTAATACGCCAGAAGAACTGGACAAGATGAGAGCGCTTGGCATCGTAGAGATATTTACCGACTGGTTGCCTTCATCAGGCCTGACGAGATAGGTATTCAGGTCGTGAACCCAACAGACAGGGGCGACCTTACATGCATGAGTAAACTGATCTAGGTCTCGAAACTCAGGAAGCACGACGGCAATTACCCATGGACAAAAAATAACCGGTCTCCCGGGAAGTGTGGCAGTTGGGTGAATGCACCGGTTTTGAAAACCGGCGCAGGTGAAAGTCTATCGTAGGTTTGAATCCCACCTCATTCGCCACTTTGGCTGACTCCGCTACTCTTTTCCGAGTACTCCCGAATGGGCGATCACATATTCATATCATCCGGCATATTTGTTTTGCCGGATTGGGGTGTCTTCACCGTTTCATCCGCCATTTCCATCTCCATGTGCATCACGCCGTTGCTGTCGGTGTGGGTGATCATGAATAGGCGCTGGGCCAGCAATATGACGCCGAACCCTGCTACAGACACGATGATGACCAGAGGATCGCTTTGGTATTTCATCGCTATGAACGCCCCGAGGATAACGACATCCAGGCCTATGGCGATCAGGGGAATGATCGGGTTGGCTTTGGTCTCGTTCAGCAAATACCGGAAGAGGCCCCAGTGGATGGCGATGTCCATCAGCAGGTAGAAAATTGCGCCGATCGAGGCGATGCGGGTCAGATCGAACAAAATCGTTAGTGTAATAGCAAGGCCGACGGTCAGTACCAGTGCCGGATTGCTGATGCCGCGGTATAGTCGCGGCAGTTGTTTCATGCTGCTGAGCATGGCCAGCATGCGCGAGGCGGAGAAAACGCTGGCGATCAGTCCGGAAACTGTAGCGACTATGGCCAGAACTACGGTGAACACCAGCCCGAGGTCGCCGAACACCGGACGGGCGGCGGCGGCGAGGGCGTAGTCCTTGGCGGCTACGATTTCGGGGACGCTCAGGTTGCTGGCCACCGACAGGGCCAGAAGCGTGTAGATGAACGTGCAGATCACGATCGACAGGATGATCGAGCGCCCCAGGTTGCGATGGGGGTCGACGATGTCACCGCCCTGATTGGTGATAGTGGTGAAGCCCTTGAAGGCGAGGATCGACAAGGCGAGCGCCGCGATGAAATTGAACCCGCCGCCGGCAACAGATTGTCCGGTCCCTATCCAACCGGAGACCGGTGGAAATCCGGCAAAGGCCAGACCGGCCAACGCCAGAATGGCGATGCCGACGATCTTGATCACAGCCGTCAGGTTTGCCGTCCGTTCGATGGTTTTATTGCCGGAAATGTTGATAACATATGCCACGCCGATCAGTGCGACGCCCAGAACCGGCACCAGCAGCGAGGTGTTTTCTACCTTGAACAGCCGCAGCGTGTAGGATCCGAAGGTGCGTGCCACCAGACTTTCGGCGATTACCATCGAGACATACATCAGCAGAGAGAATGTTCCCGCAACGGTTCCCGGCCCGTAGGCCTTGCGCATAAACAGGGCGACGCCGCCTGCAGACGGGTAGGCATTGGAAAACTTCACATAGGAATACGCGCTGAACCCGACGACAATAGCGCCTGCCAGAAACGCGAGCGGGAACAATGCGCCGACCAGTTCGGCAATCTGCCCCATCAGGACAAAAATTCCGGCACCGATCATCACGCCGGTGCCGAGCGAGACCGAACCCGCCAGCGATAATTTATTCTTTGCGCCTTGCATCATATGTCCCCTTGAAGGTGCCGGTTTCAGTCCGGTTGTTTATCTATGTAATGATACCACGATACCCGGTGCCGGCCCGACAAGATACTACCTTGTCACGAGGAGTGATCGCGGTCGGTAGCGACCGGACCGGAGGCCAGAAACGACCACGAGCCGAGTATTCCGGCAAGTTTCCTGTCAAACCCCGTCGCCAGACCTGCGCGGGACAGGAAGAGCAGCGCAAATACGAAGACATATATGATCGCGGCGCCGATGTCGGTTGCACCGACCACATATAGTCCGCCAAAGCCCTCGGCCGTCGACCAGATCATGAGCGACAGAATGCTGCCACCCAGATAGGCGAGGTTCGACAGGAGGCCGAAGATCAGGGCCAGAGCGAGGGCGGTTTCGGCTGTGGCGACGAAATAGGCGAACAGGGTCGGGTCGATTTTCACAACCTGCATCCAGAAGTGGATCCAGGCTTGCACGGGCGCCGGTTGCCCGGGCAGTGCGCCGGACAGATAGGTCACCAAGCCGTCAACGAAGGTCGGGCGCCATTTGAACTGGGCGTCGATCAGCCAGACCACCCCAAAGAGGATCCGGATGATCCCGATAGCGTGGACGCGAGGCGCGCTCAGGGTCAATTCGACGCCCCGACCGTTCATTCCATGAACCACCCGTGGCTGACCACCATCGACTGTCCGGTGAGTGCGTTGGTGGGGAAGGCGGCGAACAGATGCGCGATTTCGGCGACATCCTCGACAGTGGTGAATTCCTGATCCACCGTGCCGCCCAGCATGATCCGGTTCACGACTTCTTCTTCGGAAATGCCCAGTTCTGCGGCCTGTTCGGGGATTTGTTTTTCGACCAGCGGCGTTTTGACGAAACCGGGGCAGATGACATTGGCGCGCACGCCGTGTGCAGCGCCTTCCTTGGCGATCACCCGGCCAAGGCCCAGCAGCCCGTGCTTGGCGGTTACATAGGCGGATTTCAACGGCGAGGCTTCCTTGGAATGGACCGAACCCATCAGGATGATCGAACCGGAACCGGCCTTGTACATATGCGGCAGGCAGGCTTTGGTTGTCAGGAACGCGCCGTCGAGATGGACCGATAACAGCTTTTTCCAGTCCTCGAACGGGAAGTCTTGCAATTCGTGTACGATCTGGATGCCGGCGTTTGAAACCAGAACATCAATGCCACCCCAGTTGTCGACGACCGCCTGCACTCCGGCGTTGACCGCATCCTCGTCGGTTACGTTCATGGCGATGCCCATGGCCTGCCCGGGGCCGGCTTTGGTCAGTTCTGCAGCTGTTTCTTGTGCGGTATCGAGATTCAGGTCGGCGATCGCCACCTTTGCGCCCGAGGCGACAAACCGGCGGGCGATGGTTGCACCGATGCCGCGGGCGGCACCGGTGACGATACATATTTTGTTCTCGAGGTTCATTTTCTTTCCTTTCGATTTATTCCAGATAGTCATGCACGACGCGGCCGAGGCCCAGCGTCAGATCGGCCAGAATGTGGGTGGCCGACAGCACTTCCAGAACCGGAAGTTGCGCCACCGGTGCCAGAGCATGGCCATGTAGTTCCAGCGCCGCAGGGCCGCTCCAGGCGCCTTTGACGGTCACGTCTTCAAGGTAGTATTCGACCAGTTCGCACACCCGGGGAGTGCAGTCGACATGCGGGATGATTTTCAGAAGATAGCTGGGGGCCAGCAGGCTCTGGCGGATAGCGTCGCGATCCAGTTCGCGATGCTTGTAGCCCATCGTGCCGCTGGCCACCTGGATCGAGCCGACGTTGAGGGTGCCGACCAGCGTGTCCTTCTCCACATGCATGCAGGGCTCGGCCAGTTTTTTCGGGAAACCCCAGATTTCCCGCACGCCCGAGATCGGACTGTCGTCATCCAGATACATGGCATGGACATAGCCGCCTTTTTGCCCGTTCAGGCTGACCGGAATGACTTGTCCGCTTTCGGTGTAATTTCCGAAGCCGGTGGAATCCGGCATCCGGATGAATTCGTATTTTACCACCGGTTCCGTGACCTCCAGAGGCTCCGGCACCACCGCGCGCAGGGCATCCATGTCGGTGCGGTAGGTGATGATCATATATTCGCGATCGACGAACTTATAGGGGCCGGGCGGGTAGGACGGGTTTGTGAGCGGCATTGCGAAGGCGGTTTTGCGGATATCGTCAATGTTCATTCGAAGTCTCCAGTCCGGGTGCCTGTCAGGGCCGTTGTTTGGCCAGATCGAAGATACGCACGGGCGTGGTATCGTCGTTATGGCGTGATTTCCATTCGGGATGTGTAAGTGTTGTTTTGACGTCGTGTTGACCGGCGTGCCAGTGATCCAGCATGGAGGCGCGCGAGAACTCGTAGTCCTTCGACTGCCGCTCGTAGCGGGCATGGCGATAGATCAGGTGGGCGATGGTGATTTTGGGATTGCGGCGGTGGGCCAGAAGCGCCAACGCGTCCGGATCGTCGCGCAGTTCCGGCGGCAGTTTGTCATAGAGCCGCTGCCCGGTCATACATATCGCATGATTTGCGCAAATTGAATCGGTGTTAAGTCGGGTGCGGCTGGAAAAACGGATATCCTTTACCCGCGCATCGATTTCCCAGACGGAGCGGGGTGCCGCGCCGCGCGCGTTGAACAGGTCGACCTGAAAGATACACAGGTCCGTCTCGCCGCGCTGGTCATAAACATATTGCAATGGCGTATTCGAGACCAGACCGCCATCCCAGTAGAGCTGACCGTCGATCTCGATTGCCGGAAAGCCCGGCGGCAGGGCGCCGCTGGCCATGATGTGTTCGGGGCCGATTTCGTCACGGGCGCTGTCGAACCATGTCATGTTTCCGGTTTCGACATTGACCGCGCCGGTGCTGAAACGCACCGGACCGGTGTTGAGGTAGTCAAAATCCACAAGTTCAAGCAAGGTTTTGCGTAGCGGGGAGGTGTCGTAAAAACTCGCGGTCCCGGGATCGTTGAAGGGCGTCAGGGCAGCAGGCGGAAAGCGCGGGGTGAAAAACCCGGGCACCCCTTGCAGCATGACCGTGCTGGCGCTGATGTCGTTGAAAATGCCGCGTGGCATAAAGCCCAGAGGTTGCGAGAAGGCGGAGCCGCCCGCGGAAATCCGTTCCCAGAAAATCTGAAGATGGCGCGTGCGCTGTTCCGGAGGATTACCCGCGATCAGGGCGGCGTTGATCGCCCCGATGGATACCCCTGCCACCCAGTCCGTGCGCCTTCCGCAGGCGAAAAGTTCCTCGAACGCTCCGGCCTGATAGGCTCCCAGCGCGCCACCGCCCTGAAGCACCAGCACGTTCAGTTCGTTTGCTTCGGCTCCAGTCATCTTGGCACCCCTGATTTTCGGTATGCGCCAGACCTATGGGCGTGGCGGACCACAAACAAGGTCAGTCACGATGGTGTGTATTTTCGGGGTTCTGTGCGGAAAATTTGCCCGGATATCGTGTTGCGAGACACTTTCCAAAAGCCTGCCAAAGAAAGTTTGTAACGTTTTGCGACGAGCGGCGTCTACATATTATCCGGACGACACAGCTGTGTCGGCACCGGTCCGTTTGAAAGGATGATTCGATGCGATGGATTGTTGAAAACTGGCTGCTGGCTTTGCTGGTCGGGGGAGCGCTGGTCCTGCATTTCCTCTTGCATGGGCACGGCAGGCATAAAGGCGGGAGCGAACTCGAGAAGCAAAGGAAACCCGATGCCGAGAAGGAGTGAGACAACGATTGTCGGCGCTGGCCCTGCCGGACTGGCATGCGCGATCGTTCTTGCACAGGCGGGGCGGCGTGTGACGGTGCGCGAATGGCACAGCCGCGTCGGCCATCGTTTTCACGATGACTTTCAGGGGCTGGAAAACTGGTCGCGAGACGAGGATGTGCTGGAGGAGATTGCCAAGGCCGGTATCGCCAGTGACTTCGAATGGCATCCCGTTTCGGCTGGAACCGTATTCGATCCGTCCGGAAAACCTCATCAGGTGCAGGGTCGTCGCCCGTTGTTCTATCTGCTTCGGCGTGGACCGGCTGAAGGGACGCTCGACGACGTGCTGTTGAAACAGGCGCTGGCTGCAGGTGTGGATGTGCGGTTCAACGATCGTGTGCGAAAGTTCGATGGTGCAGGGGTTCTGGCCGCCGGACCACGGCAGGTTGGCGTGATTGCGGCGGGATACGTATTCGAGACCGATATGGAGGATGGCGCGTGGCTGGCGCTCGGCCATGCCCTCGCGCCGGGCGGGTATGCCTACCTGCTGGTGCAGGGCGGGCGGGGCACGGTTGCCAGTTGCATGTTCACCGGGTTTCACGATCAGGCGAAACACGTCGCCGCGACGGTTGCATTCTTTCGTACCAATGCGGGACTCGACATGCGAGACTCGCGCACCTTTGGTGGATATGGTAATATTCGAGTGCCTGCCGCCGCCATGCAGGGGGGACATCCGGTGATTGGCGAGCAGGCCGGGTTTCAGGATATGCTGGCGGGGTTCGGAATCCGCTATGCCATCCGTTCGGGTGTGCTGGCCGCGCAAAGTATCCTTGACGATGGCGATTATACCGCCCGCTGGCAGGCCGAGATCGGTCCGTGGCTGAAGGCCGGAGTCGTTAACCGGCTGGTCTTCAGTCAGGCCGGCGAGCCGGGGATGAAGCTGGCGATTTCCCGACTGGCAAGAAGCGATGCCGACCGGTTGTTGAAACGAGCTTATGGCCCGTCGCCGTTGAAATCTATCCTGCTGCCGTTTGCGCGCCGGCACTATCGCGCGCAGCTGGCCGACCCGGGCTGTGGTTCCGCGGATTGCGACTGTGTCTGGTGCAGGCATGGCGAACACCGCAAGGCGGCGCGACCTGACGGGAGCAGGATCAGGCTTCGGGCCGGACGCAAAACCGAAATTTGTTACAGGAGCATGCCATGACAAAATTCTATGACACGGGCTCTGTGCAGCCCTTCCTCTTTCCGCGCAGGCTGTATCTGTTCCGATGGCTGCTGGAGCGGGGGTTGAGCAAATTTATCCGTCAGGGAACGCTGCAGTTGCGTTTTCCGGACGGGACGGTCCGGCGTTTCGGGCAAGGCGAGCCGGACATCGCGATCGCGATACGGGACTGGGCCAGCGTGCGCCGTATTGTTTTGAACCCCGATCTGGCCATTGGCGAAGCCTGGATGGATGGAACCCTGACCGTCGAACGCGGAGACATCTACGGGTTCCTCGAACTCTGCCTTTCCAACGCCGAAGTCATAAACGGTCATTGGTTGCGCCGGTTCCGTCAACGGTTGCGGCGTATGGTGCGCCCGCTGCTGATGCGCAATTCCATCAGTACCGCCCGCCGAAACGTTGCGCATCATTATGATCTGAGCGACGATCTTTACGATCTGTTTCTCGATGCCGAGCGCCAGTATTCTTGCGCCTACTACCGGACACCGGATGATAGCCTCGAAGAGGCGCAGGCGAACAAGATGCGCCATATTGCGGCCAAGCTCCGGCTGTCGCGAGGGCAGAAACTGCTCGATATCGGCTCGGGCTGGGGCGGGCTGGGATTATATCTGGCGCGCGAGTCGGGTGTTGATGTTACGGGGTTGACGCTTTCGGTCGAACAGCAGCGCTACGCGGAGGCGCGCGCGATCCGCGAGGGGCTGTCCGACACGGCGCGTTTCGCGCTGCGGGACTACCGGCAGGAGCCGGACCGCTATGACCGGATCGTTTCCGTTGGCATGTTCGAACATGTCGGCGCCGGACATTACCGCGAATACTTCGCCAAGATATCCGCACTTTTGAAAGAGGACGGGGTCGCGGTGATCCACACTATTGGCACCGTTCGCGGACCGGGGGCTCCGCACCCGTGGATCCGCAAGTATATTTTCCCCGGGGGGTATATTCCCGCGCTTTCGGAAATCGTTCCGGAGATCGAGCGGAGCGGGCTGATGGTGACCGACGTGGAAGTATTGCGCCTGCACTATGCCGAAACCCTGAAGGCGTGGCGCGCGCGCTTTATGGCACGCCGTGCCGACGTTGCGCGCCTCTATGACGAGCGTTTCTGCCGGATGTGGGAATTCTACCTTGCCGCCTGCGAGGTCGGGTTCCGCTACAACGGTCTGGTGGTCTTCCAGCTTCAACTGGCGCATCAGGTCGATGCGTTGCCGCTGACCCGGAGCTATATCGAGGTGGAGGGTGCTGTGCCCGACCGCGACTACTCGCAATAGCAGTCGTCGAAGCCGGTGGCGCAGCAGCCGCCGCAATTCGACTTGAGCGCCTTGAAAACCTCCTGTCGTGCGCGATGGAGGCGGACCCGTAGATTCTGGGGCTTGATTTCCAACTCTTTCCCCAGCGTTTCCCGCCGTTCGCCATGAATGTCGATCCGGGTCAGGATTTGCGCATAGTCACTCCGCAAACCGCCGATCAACGGCTTGATGCAGCCACAGTTGCGCTCAAAGGAGTCGTCTTCAACTATGTCGCGTCCGAGAACGGCCTGTTGTTCCGCATAGGTCGCCTCGTAGCGACGTCGGGTGGCTTCGCGGCGAAAATGATCCGCGAGCGCGGATTTGAGAACGACATAGAGCCATGCCACCACGCTGTCATTGTTGCGAAGCGGCGCACGGCGTTTCAGCACCCGCACGCAGAAATTTTGCAAGATGTCATCCGCCAGGGCCTGATCCCCGACTTGCCGCAGAAGATACCGCCTGAATTCGGGGTAGTGTTCGCGCAATGCTTGCCTGATTGATGATCGGGAGCGTTCCGAAGGCTCCTCCGAGGCGTAAACAGGTGTGCGTTGAAGTCCGGACCCGTCGTCGGGGTCTGTATATTCGTTGTGCAACCCGGATTGCTGCGTATTGATCATAGATATTCCCCCTATTGTTTCGCCATCTCGATGTATGTCTCGGGCGTGGCAACAAAACGCTCCTGACAACGTTGCGAGCAGAAGTGGTAACGCTCCTCGTCCCGATCGATAAATATCTCCGAAGTCCAACTGTCGATTGCCATGTTGCAAACGGGATCCCGCACCCATTCGTGGGCGTCCAGCTTGCGGTCGCGCAATTGGCCATCTTCCAGCCACAGGATGCGATCGGCGACGTCCTCGACACGCCGGTCGTGTGTCACGATCAACACCGCGCGATCATCATCTCGTGCGATGTCGTGCAACAGCATCAGGACATTCTGACCGCTTTTGCTATCCAGATTACCGGTGGGTTCATCGGCAATGATCAGTTTTGGTTTGTTGATCAGTGCGCGCGCAATTGCCACGCGCTGCTTCTCGCCACCCGAAAGCGTGCGGGGCAGGGCATTCCGCCGGTGCCCGAGCCCGAGTTTTTCCAGAATGTCATCGGCCCTTTGCGCGGCCGCTTTGACCCCGCCCGGGGCCAGATGGGCCGGAAACAACACGTTGTCGCGCACGTTCAGCGCATCAAGCAGATTGAATGACTGAAACACAAATCCGATGGTGCGCGCCCGCAAGGCCGACAACGCCCGCTCTCCAAGCGTTGAAATGTCGGTTCCGTCGATGGTCAGACTACCTTCGTCAGCGTGCAGGAGAGCCCCCAGAATAGAAACCAGTGTTGTTTTTCCCGATCCGGACGGACCGGTTATGGTGACCATTTCACCACGCCGGACCTCGATTGATACGCCGTCGACGGCGCGCACCGCAGTGTGACCCCTGCCAAATTTTTTGACCAAGTTCTCGGCATGTAGAATTGGTTCGGACATTTCGGACCTCATTGATGAAAAGCGGAAACAGGGTCTACGGAGAGAACCCGGCGGACGGGAATGAAAGACGCAACAAGCGACACGATCAGAGCTGTTGAACCAGTGCGCAGCAGGGCATCGGAAGTTACCGCAAGGCTGATCTTGGGGACCAGAGCTTGCGTAACGGGTACCGCAAGATACACCACCGACACCGCTAGCGCGAAGGCCAGTAGCCCGATTGCAAGAGCCTGAACCATGAGCGAGGCATAGATCGCTACGTCGCGCACTCCCAGCGCCTTCATAACGGCAAGCTCGCGTTCGCGCTCGCTAACGTGCGAGTAGACGATGAACCCGGTCAGCAGCACTGCCAGCGCCCCGCCAATCAGTGTCATCAGCCAGACGATATCGAGCCCCATCTGAACTGCTATGGAATAGTCACGCCCGGCAAAATCCTGGCGGGTCAGCGCGTTTACCTTTGCAACTTCGGCCCGAATCTTCTGCGCGAGCGCGCTGGCGTCGGTGCCGGGTTTTTCGTCTACCAGAAGGTAGCTTACCAGGCCTTCCGACGACATGGTGTTTGCCAGATCGGCCAGCCTTACGAAAGTGATCGAGTTGGCCATCGAAAACGTGTCCGAGGAAAACCCTGCGATGGTGAAGTCGCGGCCCGCAATTTGCACCTTGTCACCGAGTTGCAGGCCTGCATCAGAGGCAAAAACATCCGGCACGATGGCTTCGCCAGAGCCCGGGATGCGTACGCCCTCGGACATTGCCCAGGGCCCGGCGCGCGGGTCCCCGCCCTCGATCCCGACGATAAATGAAAACCAGTTGTTCCCGCCGGCCTCGATTACCGAATTCAGGTACAGGATCGGGGTCACCTTCCCGACTCCATCAACAGCTTCGACCTGCGCGATTTTGGAGCTGGCCAATAGCGAGGTGGTCATGTGCATGTTGCCAACCCCGTCCTGCATAACCCAGACGTCGGCGTCTGTTTTGTTTATGAGGGCGACGATTTGCTCGGATTCGCCGGCGAATACGCCTTCGAAGAACAGCACAAGTGCGAAAGCACCGGCTACAGCGCCGACACTGGCAAGCAGTTGCTGCGGAGCGGAAAGCAGTTCTCTCAAGGTCCATTTCAACATTTCATCTATTCCTTGAAGGCCATGGCCGGTTCTAGCCGACGCAGGGCTCCCAGTGGAGCGAGAGCTCCAATAATTGCGAGAGCCACAGCGATGATAGCGGTGCGCCAAAGTCCGGTCGGGTCATTGGTTTGCATCAGGTAGACCGGGGACAGGTATTCAATCAGGTTCGCAATTCCTCCGGCCATCAGAATTCCCAGCGGAATTGCCAGCAGCACCGCCCCGAGCGCTTCCGCAACCACACTGACCATCAGGCGGCGCGTCGTAAAACCGAGTGCCCGCAACACGCCCAGGCTTTGCTTGCGGCTGCGGACCGCAGCAAAGGAAAATAACCCGATTGCAAGCGCCCCGATTCCGTAGCTCAAACCCAGAAGAAGATTGAGGATAGGACCGAACATTTCGCGCCCGAGGTTCTCGTCATTGCGGGCCAGATCAATCGGAAGCAAGGCGTCGGTCTCCGGGATGTTGGCGTCTATTGTAGCCGCAACCTGCTCCGGATCGGCCCCCTCGGCGACATCGACCAAAAGAAAACTCAGTGATGACAAGGAAGACATGTCGGCGCCGACATTCGAGTCCGCATAGAAATCGAAAAACCCGTCGTAGGTGATAAACGCAAACGGTGTGAATAGCGCGGCGGCGCCTTTGGCGATGCCGGTCACTGTGAAGTCATAGGCTGACAACCGCATTGTATCGCCCGGTTCGAGCCCGTATCTCTTGGCCAGAGACTTGTCGATGACGATCTCGCGGGATTTTTCGGGCGCGCGTCCGGAGATTATCTGTTGTGGTCCCCCCCGGGTCTCGTAAACCATCACGACGATCGGCGACAAACGTCCCCGGGACTCATAGATCAGCGGCAGAGATGTCAGCGGCGCGGCAGCCTTGACGCCGGGCTGCGCCTCGACCTTTGCGCGTGTCTGCTGGGGCAGGAGCGAACGCGAAGCGATAAAACTGTTGATACCGGACTGTCCTACGATCACATCTCCGCCTCGCAGGACAACCGCGTCGCGCAGTTGCGTATAGGTGCCGGACAGGAACCCTTCCAGAATCAGTATCTCCGCCAGAATTGCAGCGACGGCTACAATATTCAAAATTGTCCTTGCCGGGCTGAACAGGCCGTTTTTCCATGCAAGCTTCAACATGGCATGCTCCCGTTCGAGGGGCGCACACTATTCGGAAAGGGGTATACTGTGCCCTGCATTTGACCACATCCAGTTCGATATTTCTGCATCTGGTGGCATCAATACACCCTCCACAAACTGGAAGGTCAACCTTTTGATCTGAATGAACAGGCAGGGAGCTCTCGGCTTCCTCATTGGAGCACAGGCACCCTCGGCAGTTCGAGGAGTCTTGAGGGGGGTAGCTTCCCGACAAGAGATTGCAGTTCGATATGGTTCGGGACATCCTGGGTGATGTCGCCACCTTACCCTGTGGCTTTTTCTTCCTCGACGTAGAAATGCAGGTTCTGGACGTCTTTGATGGCGACGTTGTTGCGCGAGGCGACTACGCCGGACTGGCGCAGGCGGCTGAAGGCGCGGGACAGGCTTTCGGGTTTCATGCCGAGGCGCGCGGCGATCAGGGTTTTGTCGTAGGGTAGGGCGAAGGTGCAACTGCCCTCGTCGACCGGTGCGAGGGCGATCAGGAAGGCGGCGAGCCGTTTGACGCTGCTCAGGGACTTCATATCCTCGATCTGCAGAACCAGTTCGTGCAGGTGCTGGAAGGTGCAGCTGAGCATGGCAATGGCCAGATCGGGCTGGGTTTTCAGTTCGTTCAGGATGGTGGAGGTCTTGACGGCCAGCAGGCGGCTGTTGGTAACCGCCTCGGATGACACCG
>WFTU01000107.1 GCA_015485375.1 Paracoccaceae bacterium
CTGTTGTGCAGGCTCGCGTCTGTTGTTGCACGAGCCGATTGCCGAAAAGTTTCTGGAGAAACTGGAAGCGCGGATGGCGAAGCTGCGGGTCGGCAATCCGCTGGATAAATGTATCGACGTGGGCGCGATTGTGGACGAGAGCCAGCGCGACACGATTGCGGCGATGGTCGCCAAAGGCGTGGCCGAGGGCGCGCGGCTGATCCAGCCGGAGGTTTCCATGCCGAATGGCTGTTTCTTTGCCCCGACGCTGCTGGCCGATGTGGATACCGCCGCGACGGTGATGCAGGAGGAGATTTTCGGCCCCGTGCTGGTGCAGACAACATTCCGCACGCCGGCCGAGGCGATTGCGCTGGCGAACAACACGAAATACGGGCTGGCGGCTTCGGTCTGGTCGGAGAATATCAATCTGGCCTACGAGGTGGCGCCGAAAATCAAGGCGGGGGTTGTGTGGATCAACTGCACCAACCAGTTCGACGCGTCGGCCGGTTTTGGCGGCATGCGCGAGAGCGGCTTCGGGCGGGAAGGCGGGCGCGAGGGGCTGTTTGAATATGTGAAACCCGCCTATCTGAAATCGCTGAAACCTTTTGTTAACAAACACCCCGTAGCGTCGGGAGAGGTGCTGGAAGCGCCGGTCGATCGCACGGCGAAAATCTATGTCGGCGGCAAACAGGTGCGCCCCGACAGTGGTTACTCCACGCCGGTTCTGACCCCGAAGGGCGCGCTGATTGCCCATGTGGGCGCGGGCAGCCGCAAGGATATCCGCAACGCGGTGGAAGCGGCGGCAAAGGCCACTGGCTGGGCTGCGGCCTCGGGGCATAACCGCGCGCAGGTGATGTATTATGTGGCCGAAAACCTGTCGGCGCGGGCAGGGGAGTTTGCGGACCGGATTTCGCAGCAGACCGGCGCCAACAAGGGTCGCGCGATGGCCGAGGTCGAGGCCGCCGTGAACCGTCTGTTCACCTATGGCGCCTGGGCGGACAAGTTCGACGGCGCGGTGCATAACGTGCCGATGCGCGGCGTGGCGATGGCGTTGAACGAGCCGGTTGGCGTGATGGGGATCATCTGTCCGGAGGAGGCGCCGCTGCTGGCGCTGGTCTCGCTGATCGCGCCTGCCATGGCCATGGGCAACCGCTGTGTGGTGGTGCCGAGTGAATCGCATCCGCTGAGTGCGACCGATTTCTATCAGGTGCTGGATACCTCGGATGTGCCGGGCGGCGTGGTCAATATCGTCACCGGTCCAAGCGATGATCTGGGCCGCGTGCTGGCGGATCATTACGAGGTCGATGCGGTCTGGCATTTCGGCTCGCATGAGGGGGCGCGTATGGTCGAGGCGGCCTCGGCGGCGAATTTGAAACGCACATGGGTGGCGAACGGGCTGGCGCGCGACTGGTTTGACCGCACTCAGGGCGAGGGGCGCGAGTTTCTGCGGCAGGCAACCGAGGTCAAGAATGTCTGGACGCCTTACGGGGAGTAGGCGACGTGGCAGCAGCGCTGGAAATTCCGGACGGGATTGGCTCGCAAGCCCCCGAGGCGGTGTATCAGGCGTTCTATCCGGTGTGTCAGGATTCGGCTTTTGATGCCGCTGCGCTTTTGCGCCGGATTGCGGATATCTACGGGGGTGGTGATGCGTCGCTCCGATCCTACTGCTTCCTGTTTTTCGGAGCGATGGTGCGGAATTCGGGGCGTTGCTGGACGGGCTGGCGCATAGTGTGGCGTAATTTGCGCACAAAAAAAGCGGCAGCTGCCTGAACAGCACCGTTTTGGCGGAAAATCCTCGGGGAGGGCGGTTTGGCCCATGGTTTTGGCGGTCGGGGTCAACGAGCGCCTGAATGTCCGAGCGAGTCGGGTTATCACGCCAGAGGCCCGATCCTTGAGAGTGTTGCTGGCATTAGCCGGTTGAAAGCCGGCGCAACGATCGGGCGGTTTAGTCATGTGTCGCGTAACGAAGCGACGGTTAAATCAGTTTACAAATCCCTGGCGCGATAAACCCGCGGGTTGATGGCCCGCTCGCTCAGTGGGCAGGGTTATACAGGGGATTGGTTAATAAAAGGTTTACCTAAATCGCCTGCGAGTGCTTTCCGGCGCTGGTGTGATAGGCGTCCAGACCGCAGGCGACGATACGGGCGAGGTGGAACCCCTCGGGCAGCAGGGTCAGGCGGTCGTTTTCCAGCGTGGTGAAATCCGCAAACTCGGCGTGGATTTTTTTCAGGTCTTTCGACAGTTTTGCCGAAAAGTCCCCGAATTCGTTCTTCAGCTCCGGAATATCGACGTAGAAATCGCACATCAGCGTCTCGATGGCGCGGGAGCGGATTTTGTCGTCGAGCGACATGGCGATGCCGCGGGCGGCGGAGAACTTGCCGGCGTTGATCTCGGCCGAATAGGCGTTGGTCGTGGCGCGGTTCTGGGCGTAGCCCTGCGGGAAACGCGAGATCGAGGAGGCGCCGAGGCCGACGAGTGCGGTGCAGAGGTCGTCGGTATAGCCCTGGAAATTGCGGCGCATGCGGCCCTCGGCCGCGGCAATGGCAAGGCTGTCGTCGGGTTTGGCGAAATGGTCGATGCCGAGGGCGACGTAGCCGGCGCCGGTCAGGGCCTCGGTGGCCTGGTTGAACAGCTCGAACCGTTCCAGCGGCAGGGGCAGGGCGTCTTCGGGGATCATTTTCTGGCGCTTGGCCATCCAGGGGACATGGGCGTAGCCGAACAGGGCGACACGGTCGGGGTTCAGCTCGATCACCTGATCGACGGTTTTGCCGAGCGATTCAGATGTCTGGAACGGCAGGCCGTAGACGATATCGAGGTTGATGGAGTCGACGCCGCGGGCGCGCAGGCCGTCGACAATCCCCTTGGTGGTCTCGTAGCTTTGCAGGCGACCGATGGATTTCTGCACACGCTCGTCGAAATCCTGCACGCCGATACTGGCGCGGTTCATGCCGTTGCGGGCCAGCGCGTCGAGTTTGTCGTCGTTGACGGCGGCGGGGTCGATCTCGACCGAGAATTCCCAGTCGTCGTCGATCGGCGCGAGGGTGCGCAGGGCCTCCATCAGCGAATCAATGTGGTCCGGCTGCAGGATCGTTGGCGAGCCGCCGCCCCAGTGCATGCGTGCGATGGTCACGCCCTCGGGGATGGTTTCCGCGAGTTTGGCGATCTCGATTTTCAGAACGTCGAGGTAGGCCTCCACCGGCGTCAGGGATTTGACTCCCTGGGTACGGCAGGCGCAGAACCAGCAAAGACGCTCGCAGAACGGAATATGGACGTAAATCGACAGTTTTCCGCCCTCGGGCAGGGTTTTCACCCAGTTTTCGAAGGTTTCGCTGCCGATGCCGTCGTGAAATTGCGGCGCGGTGGGGTAGCTGGTATAGCGCGGCACATTCCGTGTGAAAAGTCCGGCGGCGGTGAGTTTGTCGATGTTGTCCATGGACGGCAAATAGCCACACGGGTCTTGAACGCGCCTTGATCGAGATCAATGTTTAAATTACAAGAGAATAACAACGTCAGGAGACGACCGTATGTTGCAGGCCCCCGTTATTATGCAGGACCACGAACGGTGCGCGGATTGCCCCATCCGGCACCGTGCGGTCTGCGCCTATTGCGAGCCGCCGGAGCTGGTGAAGCTTGATGCGATCAAGTCCTATAAAACCTACAAGGCGGGCGAGACGATCGCCTGGGCCGGTGAGCCGATGGATGTTATCGGGTCGGTGGTGAGCGGTGTGGCGACGCTGTCGCGCACGCTGGCGGACGGGCGCCGCCAGATGGTTGGCCTGCTGTTGCCGTCGGATTTCATCGGGCGGCCCGGGCGGCCGACGGTGTCCTTTGATGTGGTGGCGGCGAACGAGGTGCGGATATGCCGGTTCAAAACCAGTGAATTCGAGGCGCTGGTTTCCAAAACCCCTGCGCTGGAGCGGCGGTTGCTGGAAATGACGCTGGACGATCTGGACGCGGCGCGGGACTGGATGCTCCTGCTGGGGCGCAAGACCGCGCGCGAGAAGATCGCGAGCCTGCTGGCGATTCTGGCGCGGCGCGATGCCAATCTGACACAACAGACCGTGGCCGACGGGTTGATCTTTTCCCTGCCGCTGACGCGCGAGGCGATGGCAGACTATCTGGGGCTGACGATCGAGACGGTCTCCCGCCAGATTTCGGCGCTGAAAAAGGCCGGTGTGATTGTGCTGGAAGATTCGCGCCACATCCGTGTTCCGGACTTTGTTGCGCTTCTGGACGAGTCCGGTGACGATTCCGATGGCGGCATGGTGTCCTAGTTCGCCGTTTTTCGGGTGATTCTCAAATTTTCGTGTTTCCATTATTTTCTGGTATGCTATGCGGTGCGCGCGCTGCGGCATTTGCGCATACCTCGACGTTTTTCCAGGTATTTAACGGCAGTCGGTTGTGATTAATCGGGCTAAATTGATCTAGGTCAAAGTCCCTTTCCGTCTTCCGTCGCAAAACCGCACAATAACGTGATGACGGGTGTGGTGCGTCCGCGCCCCTCCAAAAGGAAGAGGGAACCATGTGGAATGGTATTAAGGTAATCGTGCTGGGGCTTGTTGTCCTCGGTGCAGCGATGGCCGCAAATTACGGGAAGGATCTGGCTTATCAGGTCTCGGCCGTTATTGTCGCCGCAGCCGCGGCTTGGGCATTTTTGTATTCGATCGGCCAGATGGGCAACAAACGCAAGCCGCCGGAAACCGGATATATGGACGGCGTGGTTCGTGCGGGCGTTATCGCGACGGTGCTCTGGGGAATCGTCGGGTTTTCCGTCGGTGTCTGGATCGCTTTCGAGCTGGCCTTTCCGGAAATCAATTATGGCGAGATATTCGGGCCTTACCTGAACTTCGGCCGTATCCGCCCGCTGCATACCTCTGCGGTGATTTTTGCCTTTGGCGGTAACGCGCTGATTTCCACCTCTTTCTATGTGGTGCAGCGTACGACAGCCGCGCGCCTGTTCGGTGGCGGCCTCGCATGGTTTGTCTTCTGGGGCTACCAGCTGTTCATCGTTCTGGCGGCGACCGGCTATGTGCTCGGGTCGACGCAGAGCCGCGAGTATGCGGAGCCGGAATGGTTCGTCGATATCTGGCTGACCATCGTCTGGGTTGCCTATCTGGTGGTTTTCCTCGGCACGATCTTCAAGCGCAAGGAGCCGCATATCTATGTGGCCAACTGGTTCTATCTTGCCTTCATCGTGACCATTGCCATGTTGCACGTTATCAACAATCTGGCGATGCCGGTGTCTTTCCTCGGCTCCAAGTCCTATTCGCTGTTCGCAGGGGTGCAGGATGCGCTCACGCAGTGGTGGTACGGCCATAACGCGGTTGGCTTCTTCCTGACCGCCGGTTTCCTGGGCATGATGTATTACTTCGTGCCGAAGCAGGCGAACCGTCCGGTGTATTCCTACAAACTGTCGATCATCCACTTCTGGGCCCTGATCTTCCTGTATATCTGGGCCGGTCCGCACCACCTGCACTACACGGCGCTGCCCGACTGGGCGCAGACGCTGGGTATGGTGATGTCCGTGATCCTGTGGATGCCGTCCTGGGGTGGCATGATCAACGGTCTGATGACGCTTTCGGGCGCATGGGACAAGCTGCGGACCGATCCGGTTCTGCGTATGATGGCGGTTTCCATCGGCTTTTACGGCATGTCGACCTTCGAGGGTCCGATGATGGCGATCAAGGCTGTGAACTCCCTGTCGCATTACACCGACTGGACCATTGGCCACGTGCACTCCGGTGCGCTCGGCTGGAACGGTATGATTACCTTTGGCGCGCTCTACTTCCTGACGCCGCGTCTGTGGAACCGTGCAGGTCTGTACAGCACGAAACTGGTAAGCTGGCACTTCTGGCTGGCAACGATCGGTATCGTTCTTTACGCCTCTGCCATGTGGGTCTCGGGTATCATGGAAGGCTTGATGTGGCGTGAAGTCGACGCGCAGGGCTTCCTTGTGAACTCCTTTGCCGACACGGTGGCTGCGAAGTTCCCGATGTATGTGGTGCGCGGCACCGGTGGTATCATGTACCTGACCGGCGCTATAATCATGGCATACAATCTTCGAATGACGATGCTTGGTCGCGGCGCTGCCGTAACCAACGCCGCAGTTCCTGCTGAGTGAGGGTCGGAAAATGGGTATTCTTGATAAACACAAGATAATCGAAAAGAACGCCACCCTGTTGCTGGTTCTCAGCTTCCTGGTGGTGACCATCGGCGGCCTCGTCGAGATTGTTCCGCTCTTCTATCTGGAAGGCACGATCGAGAAGGTTGAAGGGGTGCGCCCCTACAGCCCGCTGGAGCTGGCCGGGCGCGACGTTTACATCCGCGAGGGATGCTACGTCTGCCACAGCCAGATGATCCGGCCGTTGCGCGACGAGGTGGAGCGCTACGGGCATTATTCACTGGCGGCGGAGTCGATGTATGACCATCCGTTCCAGTGGGGCTCCAAACGCACCGGGCCGGATCTGGCCCGTGTGGGTGGCCGGTATTCCGATGCATGGCATGTGGCCCACCTGAGCAAGCCGCAGGATGTGGTTCCGGTGTCGATCATGCCGTCCTACCGTTTCCTGCTCGATCGCAAGCTCGACGGGAAAACGGTTGTGGACAACATGATCGCCAACCGTCGTGTCGGGGTTCCCTACACCGACGAGATGATCGAGAACGCCCGTGCCGATTTCCTGGCACAGGCCGATCCGGATGCGGATTGGGACGGGCTGCTTGCCCGCTATCCCAAGGCGCAGACGCGTAACTTCGACGGTCAGCCCGAGCTGACCGAGATGGATGCGCTGATTGCGTATCTGCAGATGCTCGGCACGCTGGTCGATTTCTCGACCTTCCAGCCTGCTGCAAGCCGATAGGAGGAAGATAATGTATACTCTTCTGAGACAACTTGCCGATAGCTGGGCCTTGCTGGCGCTGTTCCTGATCTTCATCGGGGTTATCATCTGGGCTTTCCGTCCGGGAACCAAGGAACTGTATAAAAACATCGCGGATACCCCGTTCCGCAACGACGAGTTCAAGGAATAGAAAATGGCTAGAAAACCTGAACCAAAGGAAAAGACCGTCAAGACCACAGGCCATGAGTGGGACGGGATTACCGAGCTTGATACGCCCATGCCGCGCTGGTGGTTGTGGACGTTCTACCTGACGATCATCTGGGGGATTATCTATGTGATCCTGTATCCGGCCATCCCGCTGGTAAACGGGGCGACCCCCGGTTTGCTGGGCTGGTCCTCGCGCGGGGCAGTGGCCGAGGATATCGCGGCCGTCAATGCCAAGAACGCGCCGCTGGATGCGAAGATCGTCAATCTGGAGCTGGCGGCCATCGGCTCCGATCCCGAGGTCGGCACCTATGCCAACAACGGTGGTGCAGCGGTGTTCCGCACCTTCTGTATCCAGTGTCACGGTTCCGGTGCCGAGGGGGGCAAAGGCTTCCCGAACCTGCTGGATGACGACTGGCTCTGGGGTGGCGATATCGATGCGATCTATACCACGATCAAGCACGGGATCCGCTCCGAGGATGACGACGACACGCGCCTGTCCGATATGCCGGCGTTTGGCGACGATTATCTGTCCGAAGAGGAAATCGCCAGCGTTGCACAGTATGTGCTGTCGCTGTCGGGACGCTCCACGGACGAGACGCTTGTCGAGGAAGGGTCTGTCGTCTTTGCCGATAACTGTTCCGCCTGTCATGGCGAGGACGGAAAAGGCGGTCGCGAGGTCGGTGCGCCGAACCTGACCGATAGCATCTGGCTTTATGGTGGCGACCTTGCTACCATCACCGAGACAATTACATATTCCCGCAGCGGCGTCATGCCGGCATGGTCCGTCGATGACAAGCTGAGCGAAGCACAGATTCGCCAGGTTGCGGTATATGTTCACGAATTGGGCGGAGGCGAATAGCCTCCACCCGATACTCCCCTTGCGTCACATTTTTTCGTGACGCCAACTGCCTGATCGGTTCTGCCGATCAGGCCTTTTCCTATCTAGGCAGATTCCTTGACATAGATCAAGGTTTTTGCGGTCATTGAGCATATTAGTGACCTGTAATATACGAACCACCCCGGAGGCTCCCGTGAGCACTGAGACCGAAGAAACCCCGCCAAAACTCTATGCAGCGCGCGAGCCGGTATTCCCCAAGCGGGTCAAGGGCAAGTTCCGTCAGCTGAAGTGGTGGCTGATGGCCTTCACGCTGGGTATCTACTATATCACGCCGTGGATCCGCTGGGACCGCGGGCCGCATATGCCGGATCAGGCGGTGCTGATCGATATGGCCAGCCGGCGGTTCTACTTCTTCTGGATCGAGATCTGGCCGTATGAATTCTATTTCGTCGCCGGTCTGCTGATTATGGCGGGGCTGGGGCTGTTCCTGTTTACCTCGGCGCTCGGGCGGGTCTGGTGCGGGTATGCCTGCCCGCAGACCGTCTGGACGGACCTCTATATTCTGGTGGAACGCTGGGTGGAGGGCGACCGCAATGCCCGTATCCGGCTGCAACGGCAGAAGTGGAACATGCACAAGGCGCGGCTCAGGTTCACCAAATGGATTATCTGGCTGCTGATCGCGGTGGCGACCGGCGGGGCCTGGGTGTTCTATTTTGCCGATGCGCCGACTTTGCTGAAGGAACTGGTAACCTTCAAGGCGCCCTTGGTAGCTTACGGTTTTATCGCCGGACTGACCGCGACGACGTTTGTCTTTGGCGGGTTCATGCGCGAGCAGATCTGCACCTACATGTGTCCCTGGCCGCGGATCCAGGCCGCGATGATGGACGAGGATACGATGACCGTCGTCTACCGCGAATGGCGCGGAGAGCCGCGCGGCGCGCGGCGCAAGGGCGGCGAGGATGCCAACCTTGGCGATTGTATCGACTGCAAGGCCTGCGTTGCGGTCTGTCCCGTCGGGATCGACATTCGCGACGGGCAACAGCTGGAGTGTATCACCTGTGCGCTGTGCATCGACGCCTGCGACGAAATGATGGTCAAGGTCGGCAAGCCGACCGGACTGATCGCCTATATCACCGCCAATGACGAGCCGCTGGAACGTGCCGGCAAGCCGCCGCGCAACATGTGGAAGCATCTGCTGCGCCCGCGCACGATCATGTATTTCATGCTCTGGGGCGCGGTGGGCCTCGGCCTGCTGGTGGCGCTGTTTGTGCGCTCCGATGTGCAGCTGAATATTACACCGGTGCGCAACCCCGTTTATGTCACATTGTCGGACGGAACCATCCGCAATACCTACGACATACGCATACTGAACAAGTTCCAGCGCGAGGAAACATTCCACATCGGAGCGAAGTCTCTGGACGATGATTCGGAGTTCGATCTGGAGTTACAGGGAATTGATGGCCACATGATTGTCGTGCCCGCCGATACGACGTATAGCCAGAGGGTCTATCTGAACGTGGCACCGGACCAGCCGGCGGCGACCCGGACCCGCACCAGCGTGCGCATCTGGATCGAGGCGCAGACCAACGGCGAACGGGCAAGCGTCGACACAGTATTTAACGGGGATGAACCATGACCAGACAAATCACCGGCCGCACGGTCTTTACCATCACAGTCAGTGCCTTTGCGGTGATTGTCGGCGTCAACTTCTATATGGCCTATTCGGCGGTGAGCACCTTTCCGGGGCTGGAGGTGAAGAACTCCTATGTTGCCTCGCAGCAGTTCAACGATCAGGCCAAGGCGCAGCAGGCGCTGGGCTGGACACTGCACGCGGCCAACACCAACGGCAAGTTCGAGCTGACCATCCGCGATGTTGACGGAAATCCGGTCTATCCCAAGGACCTGAAAGTGCGGATCGGGCGCCCGACCATCGCCAAGGACGATCAGGAACCGGAGCTTTATGTCGTCGGGGATCGCTATGTCGCCGATACGGACCTTTATGATGGCAAATGGTATGCCTATGTCGAGGCCCTGAGCCGCGATGATGTGGCCCTGATCCAGCGGCTGGAATTCTATGTGAATGGCGGTAATGAGTGACGAGACCGCCTCTATTGCGGCCTGTCCGGCCTGCGTAGCCTTACCCTCCGACAAGGGAAAAACCCTCGGGGTGCGCCGCTCCGACGAGTTGCGGCGTATCGAATTGTCGCTGCCTACCATCCATTGTGCCGCCTGTATAACGGGCGTTGAATCCGGCCTCGATCGTCTGCCCGAAGTGCATGGCGCGCGGGTGAACCTGACGCGCAAGCGGGTGACGATGACCGTGGAGGATATTCCGGGCATCGAGGAATACATGATCGATCTGCTGACCGGCTGGGGCTATCCGGCGCGGGAGCTGGACAGCGCGGTGCTGGAAAAGGAAAACCACGACAAGGTCGGGCGGGACCTGCTGGCGCGCCTTGCGGTGGCCGGTTTTGCCGCGATGAACGTGATGCTTTTGTCGGTCTCTGTCTGGTCGGGGGCCGAGGCGGCGACGCGGGACCTGATGCACTGGGTCTCGGCCTTTATTGCCTTGCCGACGGTGGCCTTTGCCGGTGTGCCGTTTTTCAAGAACGCCTGGTCGGCGCTCAGGGTCGGGCGGCTGAATATGGATGTGCCGATCTCGCTGGCGTTGATACTGGCGAGCGGGGTGTCGCTGGCCGAAACCATCGAGGGGGGCGATCACGCCTATTTCGATGCGGCGTTGTCGTTAACGTTCTTTTTGCTGATCGGGCGCTATCTGGACTACCGCACGCGGGCGGTGGCCCGTTCGGCGGCGACGGAACTGGCGGCGCTGGAGGTGGTGAAAGCCGAGCGGATATTGCCGGACGGCGGCCGCGAGACCGTGCCGATGGATGCGCTGCGCGAGGGGGATCTGGTGGCGGTGCCGGCGGGCGGGCGTGTGCCGGTGGACGGCGTGGTGGTCGAGGGGCAGAGCGAGCTGGACCCGTCCATGCTGACCGGCGAGACCATGCCGGAGCCGGTGGCGCCGGGCGAAAAAGCGGTGGCGGGGATGCTGAACCTGACCGGCCCGCTGGTGGTGCGGGCCGAGGGGCTGGGCGACGAGACCCTGCTGGCGCAAATCACGCGGCTGGTCGAGGCGGCGGAGACATCGAAAAACAAATATACCTCGCTGGCGGAGCAGGCGGCGAACATCTATGCGCCGCTGGTGCATCTGCTGGCGGCGGGGGCCTTCCTGTTCTGGGGGTTCTATAGCGGCGACTGGCGGCTGGCGGTGAATATCGCGGCGGCGGTGCTGATTATCACCTGCCCCTGTGCGCTCGGCCTTGCGGTGCCGGCGGTGCTGACGGCGGCCAGCGGGCGGTTGTTCCGCAACGGGGTGCTGCTCAAGGAAGGCGTGGCGCTGGAACGGCTGGCGGAGGTCGATACGGTGGTGTTCGACAAGACCGGCACCCTGACCACCGGCGCGCCGCATCTGGTGAACGGCGGCGAGATCTCGCCCGATATGCTGGCGGTTGCGGCAGCGCTGGCGGCGGGCAGTTCGCATCCTTTGTCAAAGGCGCTGCGGGATTTTGCGGAAGGGCAGGGGATCACCCCCGCCGACGTGACAGAGGTTTCCGAGGAGCCGGGCATGGGCAGCCGCGGCACGTTTGACGGGCAGGAGGTGCGGCTGGGCCGCGCGCTCTGGTGTGATGCGGACGGGCACGACGTTGGCGCGACGGCAACGTGGTTGCGGATCGGCAAGGGCGAACCGGTGGTGTTCCTGTTCGAGGACACGCTGCGCCCCGAGGCTCGCGATACGGTTGCGGCCCTGAAAAAGCTGGGACTGGCGGTGGAGTTGCTGTCCGGCGACAGCGAGGCGCCGGTGCGCGCGATGGCCGATGCGCTGGAGATTGCCGACTGGACGGCAGGGGCGACACCGGCCGGGAAAGTTGCGCGTCTCGAGGCGCTGGCCGATGCCGGACACAAGGTTCTGATGGTCGGGGACGGGCTGAACGACGCGGCGGCACTGGCGAGTGCGCATGTGTCCATGTCGCCCGCGAGCGCGGTGGATGCCAGCCGCGTATCGGCGGATCTTATTCTGGTCGGGAACGACTTGTCGGAGGTGGCGAATTCGGTGGTGCTGGCCCGCAAGGCCAAGAAACGGATTGTCGAGAATTTCACGATTTCGGCGGTATACAACGCGATTTCCATCCCGATTGCCCTGCTGGGCTTTGCCACACCGCTGATTGCGGCATTGGCAATGTCCGGCAGCTCGATTACCGTATCGCTGAACGCGATGAGACTGGGGCGCAGGACATGAACATTCTGGTGATGCTGATACCGATCTCGGTCGGGCTGGGGGCTGTGGGGCTGCTGGCGTTCTACTGGTCTCTGACCCATAACCAGTATGACGATCTGGAGGGCGACGCGCATCGCATCCTGTCGGATAAATACGATAAATCCCCTGACGGCGACGACAGTTAGCTGGACAGGACGGGCGTTTACCCCTATTGGTCCGTGCTATGGTTGACGAAACTACTCGGATATATCTGCCGCGCCGTTTGCGCTGGCCCTCGGTCTGGACGATCGGGGCGCTGGTCATTGCCGCGCTGGTGCTTTTGCCGCTGGTCAGCGTCATGTGGATCGCGGCTTTCCCGAGCGAGAATATCTGGGGGCAGCTGGTGCAGACGACCCTGCCGCGCTACCTGAAGAACTCGATTGTGCTGATGTTCAGCACCGGTATTCTGGCGGCGCTGATCGGATCCGGTGCTGCGTGGCTGGTGGTGATGACCCGTTTTCCGGGGCGGCGAATTCTGGAGTGGGCGCTGCTGATGCCGCTCGCCTTGCCCGCCTATATCGGGGCCTACGCGCTGGTGGATTTTCTGGAATATGCCGGACCGGTGCAGACCTTCCTGCGCGAGGTTTTCGGCTGGCAGGACGCGCGCGCCTACTGGTTCCCCGAGATCCGCTCCATGTGGGCGGCGGTGTTTGTGCTGTCGCTGTCGATGTACCCTTATGTCTATCTGCTGGTGCGCGCGGCGTTTCGCGAGCAGTCGGCCAATATGCTGGAGGTCGCGCGGGCGCTCGGGGCCGGTCCGTGGGGTATCTTTCTGCGTGTCGCCCTGCCGCTGGCGCGTCCGGCGATTGCCGCCGGCATGGCGATTGTGATGATGGAGGCGCTGAACGATTTCGGCACGGTGGACTATTTCGCCGTGCAGACGCTGACCACGGGGATTTTTACCACATGGCTGCAGGCCTATAACGCGGGCGGGGCGGCGCAGATCGCGGTTGTGATGCTCGGGCTGGTGCTGTTTCTGGCGGTGTTCGAGAAGGCCAGCCGCCGCCGCCGCCGCTTCCACAATATTTCCGCCCGCCGTGTGCCGGTGAAGCCGACGCAATTGTACGGGGCAGGGGCGGTTCTGGCGATGGTCGCCTGCATTTTGCCGGTGCTGTTCGGCTTTGTGCTGCCCTTCGGGGTGATCCTGTCGCATGCGCTCGACAATCCCGATTACTGGGTAGACGAGGGACTCTGGCGGGCGATTTTCAATACTATCGTGCTGGCGGGGTCTGCCGCGATCATCACCATCCTCGGTGCGCTGTTTCTGGTTTACGGTGTGCGCCAGACCAAGAGCCGCCTGCTGCGTATCCTGATGCCCGTGACCTCGATCGGCTACGCCGCGCCGGGGGCGGTGCTGGCGATTGGCATCCTGTTCCCGCTGGCGGCTTTCGATACGGCGCTGGCCGACACGATCGAGGCCTGGACGGGCGTCGATATCGGCCTGCTGTTCACCGGCTCGGCGGCAGCGGTGGTCTTTGCCTATTCGGTGCGTTTTTTTGCTATCGGGCTGGGGTCCGTGGACTCGGCGCTGGGGCGGGTGACGCCTTCGATGGATATGGCCTCGCGCTCACTGGGGCGGGGGATCGGGCAGACCTTGCGCGAAATCCATGTGCCGCTGATCCGGGGTTCGGTGCTGGTGGCGGCGACGCTGATCTTTGTGGACGGCGTGAAAGAGCTGCCCGCGACGCTGATCCTGCGCCCGTTCAATTTCGATACGCTGGCGATCCGGGTTTATAGCCATGCGTCACTGGAGAACCTCGGCGAAGCTGCCCCTGCGGCGATCCTGGTGACGCTGGTGGGGCTGCTGCCGGTGCTGCTGCTGGCACGTTCCGGCCGTTGATACGGTTTTTTGTCGCGCGGGAAAAATACCGCTTGCAAAACCGGTGCGCCAAAGGCTATTCACCGCCTCGGATGCCCCTATAGCTCAGCTGGTAGAGCAACTGATTTGTAATCAGTAGGTCCGCGGTTCGAGTCCGTGTGGGGGCACCATCCAAATCATGAAAATCGTTGATTGGCAGTGGAATAGCGTTGGCTCGCTCCAAAGTTCCTGATTTCCCCGGCAACGGAAACGCTGTTTTCCCACCCCTTCCTAGAGCTCCTGTAAAACCATCCGGTGTCCGGGTTCACCGTGCCAGAAACCGTTGGAGAACGGGGCCGGAATATCCAGTGCGGCGAGCTTTTGTCCGGCTTCTGTCGATGAGATGTCGCCATCGAGGACCGCGCGGAAAGTTTTGGCGACGGCTGTCATGTCCTGGGTGTGCGGGGACAGGCGAAAGTGGGTGACGCCCATTTTCTGCATGTCGCCGAATTCATGCACCAGATTGAGGTAGCTGTGGGAAAGGGTCTGGATGCCGTTGACGGACAGGAAATCCCTGTTTTCCAGCGTGTTGAGGGGCATGCCGTCGGGGTCTTCCTCGCACACGAATTGACAGTTGTCTTTTATCCGGTTGTGCGCGCGGGCGTGGTAGCATCTGGCGGAAAGGGCAAGCGAGGCTCTGCCGAAGACCTGCACCTCGACGGTTACGCCCAGTTCTTGCGCCTTGGCGGCCAGTATCGCGACCGAGTCCCGGGGTAGTTCGGGGGGAAGACAAAAATGCGTCGCACCCCGTGCCGCGAGATAGGCCATTGTGTCCTCGTTATAGATATTCATCAGCGAGCCGACGCGATAGGATTTCCCGTCGAGATGCCACAAGGCGGAACTGTCGTTGATTTCGATCTCGTAGTCTTCCAGTTCGCAAAAGCCGGCGATCATGTTGCGTTCGCGTTTCAGCATTACCTCGGCGAGGGAGGAGAACACCACGGTTTTTCCGGCGGCTGTCAGGGTGTCCGCAACCTCGTCATAGTGTTTCTCGAAGAACGGCGTGCGCTTGGAACACACCACCTCGCCGATATACACGTCGTCGACAGGGGCCTGTGCGATGCGGCTATAGAACTCGAGTTTGGTTTCGGCGTCCCAGTGAAACAGGATCGGGGCTATTGTCAGCTTGCTCATCATTACCGCCATGTTTTGCTTTTGAATGCGCCTTGCGTTTCCTTTTGTCCCTCGGTCAGGGCCAGAAGGTCTCCGATACGGGGTTCCTGTCCCGCCATGATGTCGTCAACCGCGCGACGATAGGCTGAAACCACGGATTTCACATAGGCCCGCGAGCGTTGCCGCCCCTCGATCTTCAGTGCGGTTACACCGGCCTTCATAAGGTCCGGCAGCAGGGACGAGAGGTTGAGCGAGATAGGCTCCTCAAACGCGTAATATGCCCCGTCATGGGCCGGTGTCAGGTAGCGCCCCTTGCAAATGGTCGGGTAGCCGGCGTTTTCCCCGCAGGAAAAACAGTCGATGGTGAAATCCCCCAGTCGCGTGGACAGGTTTCCGGCGGCGTCCTTGACGTATTCGACTTGTGCAGCGGGGGAACACACCCCGTCCATATTTGTGGACAGCCCCGTTACATAGTTGGTCAGCGAACAGCGCCCTTCGACCATCAGCCCGTGGTTTCCGAAAATAAAGGTTTCGATCTCGCAGGGGATTTCCTTTGCCATATTCCGGATTTCCGGCACGGTCAGAATGCGCGGTAACACCACCCGTTTTACATTGAACTCGCGGCAGTAGTAATTGATCGCTTCGGGAGAGGACGCCGCTGCCTGCACCGACAGATGCAGCCGGATTTCAGGATGGTTGCGCGCGATGTAGTCGGCGACACCTATATCCGCGACGATAAACGCATCGACCCCGATTCTGGCGCCTGTATCGACCGCGTCTTTCCACAGATCCACCTTTCCGGCAGGGGGAAAGGTGTTGACCGCAAGCAGAACCTTCGTGCCGCCGGCGTGCGCGTTGGCAACCGATTTTTCCAGTTCCGGCACCGTAAAGTTCAGGCCCGGGAAATTGCGTGCATTGGTGGCGTTCTGAAAGCCGCAGTAGACGGCATCGGCCCCGGCTTCGACAGCGGTTCGCATTGCCGAAGGGGTTCCGGCGGGGCAAACCAGTTCCGGTCTTTTCATCAGGATGTTCCTTGTTTCGCGCTCATCCGGCGCAGCGAGTTCAGGGCGGCGCGCCCCGCGGGACCAAACATTTCCGCCACCTCTCCGGCGATACTGCCGTCGATATCGTCCAGCGCGTTTCGCAGGCAGACGATGGCCTCGGTATTGCCGGTAACCGTCAGATCGCGGGCGAAAAACAGGGCGTCCCCGTCCAGATCCCCGTCCACAAGCATCAGAAGGTCGAGAAAGCTGCCCGAAATACGGGCTTCGTGCGGCGGGACGACATTGCGCCGGCATACTTCCAGCAACAGGTCGTCAGGATCGGGACGCAGCAGCAGCACAAAGGGCAGGTTTACAGGGTCGATAACAAAAAGTGCGTTATAGTGCGGCCCGAGGCGCCCGAACATGTCGGGGTTCTCGCGTGCGATTTTCTCCACAATGCGGCGCAAGACCGGTTGCAACAGAAATAGCGGTGCAGGCGGCGCCCAGCGGGGGCGTTGCTGAAGAAATCCGGCTTTTGCGGGCAGTGCTGTATGATGTGACATGCGAGCGCAGTATCACGACGTTTGGAAAGCGCCTTGATTTGCGTCAAAATCCGGCGGAAATCCGCAAAATTTTTCGTGAGTTTCGGGGGTGGTTCGGTGTTTGCTGCGGGCGCCCCTCACAACAGCTCCTGCTCGCGGTCCAGCTTGCGCGCCAGCGGGGCGATCGTCAGCCCCTGCACGATGATCGAGAACAGCACCACGATGTAGGTAGAGGTCAGGATAACCGGCTTCCATTCGCTATCGGGCAGGGACAGGGCCAGTGCGACGGAGATGCCGCCTTTCAGGCCGCCCCATGTCATGATCGGCACCACGTCGCGGCCGAATTTGCGCCAGCGGGACAGGAGCAGGACGGGCACGAACACCGCCGCCAGACGCGCCGTCAGGGACAGGGCGATGGCCCCGATTCCGGCCCAGAGCGCATCGACGGAGAAAGCCACAGCAAAGACCTCCACCCCGATCAGCAGGAACAGGACGGCGTTGAGGATCTCGTCGATCAGTTCCCAGAAGGCGTTGACGTATTTGCGGGTTTGCTCGGACATGCCGAATTTGGTGCCGATGTCACCGATGAACAGCCCCGCAACCACCGCCATGATCGGGCCGGAAACGCCGAGGTATACTGCCAGTTCATAGCCACCGAAGGCCAGCCCGAGAGAGATCAGGACCTCCAGCGGGTAGTCGTCAATGCGTTTCATCACCTGAAAGGTCATCCAGCCGAGGAAAGCGCCAAGGGCCGCGCCGCCGATGGCCTCTTTCCCGAACAGCTGCACCGCACCGACGAAGCCGGAGGCATGCACCTCGTCCGAGGGCCATGCCAGCCCGACCAGCAGCAGGAACACCACATAGCCGACGCCGTCGTTGAACAGGCTCTCGCCCGCGATCTGGGTTTCCAGCGATTTGCGCAGGTTGGCCTCCCGCAGCACACCCAGCACGGCAACGGGGTCGGTGGGAGAGATCAGAGCACCGAACACCAGCGCCACCAGCATCGGTGCCCCCACCAGCCACATGAAACCGAAGCCGGCCACAGCGGTTGAAATCGCCACGCCGAGCGTCGCCATCAGGGCCACGGTCCACGCCTGTTCGCGCAGATCCGACAGTTTGACATGCAGGGCGCCGGCGAACAGCAACAGGCCGAGCATCCCTTCGAGCAACGCGCCGGAGAACTCGATTCCTTCGACCACGCCGCGCACCGTATCGGTGATGCCGATGGACGGCAGCAACCAGTCCAGCCCCATCGCGGCCAGCGACGCCACCAGCGCCACCACCAGTATCCCGATGGAGGAGGGCAGGCGCAAAAACAGGTAGTTGATGGCGCCGAAGGCACCGGCCAGTACGATCAGCAGTGATGCAATTTGCAGGAAGTTCATCTTTGTCCCCTTTTTCTGTTTGATAGCACAGGGGGCGCGAAAAGGAAGGGGGTGCCTACAGCGGCCAGAACACCAGTATCGCCGGAATGGAAACAGCCACCACCAGAATTTCCAGCGGCAGGCCCATGCGCCAGTAATCGCCGAAGCTGTAACCGCCGGGGCCGAGGATCAGCGTGTTGTTCTTGTGTCCGATCGGCGTCAGGAAAGCGCAGGAGGCCGCGACCGCCACCGCCATCAGGAACGGGTCGGGATTGACGCCGAGCGAGGTTGCCATCTGGATGGCAATCGGGGCGGCAACGATGGTCGTCGCCGTATTGTTCAGCACATCCGACAGGGTCATGGTGACCACCATCAGGATCGTCAGGATCGCCCATGCCGGCATCCCTTGCGTCAGGTTCACCAGCGCATCGGATATCAGCACCGTGCCGCCCGAGGTCTCCAGCGCCGCGCCGAGCGGGATCATGGAACCCAGCAGCACCACCACCGGCCAGCTGATATGGTCGTAAATCTCGGTGATCGGCAGGATTTTGAACAGCACGAACCCGACAACTACCAGCCCCAGCGCCACCGGCAGATAGACCAGCCCGAAGCTCGCCGCCGCCACCGCCGCGCCGAACAGGCCGATGGCCAGCCAGACCTTAGAGTTTTCGGTCACCGCCAGCCCGCGGTTTGCGAGGGGCAGGGCGCCGAGCCAGTCAACCACCTCGTTCTCGCGCTCCTGCGGCACCAGCAGCAACAGGATATCGC
>WFTU01000108.1 GCA_015485375.1 Paracoccaceae bacterium
CCACCATCAGGATCGTCAGGATCGCCCATGCCGGCATGCCTTGCGTCAGGTTCACCAGCGCATCGGATATCAGCACCGTGCCGCCCGAGGTTTCCAGCGCCGCGCCGAGCGGGATCATGGAGCCGAGCAGCACCACCACCGGCCAGCTGATATGGTCGTAAATCTCGGTGACCGGCAGGATTTTGAACAGCACGAACCCGACGACCACCAGCCCGAGCGCCACCGGCAGGTAAACGAGGCCGAAGCTCGCCGCCGCCACCGCCGCGCCGAACAGACCGATCGCCAGCCAGACCTTGGAGTTTTCGGTCACCGCCAGCCCGCGGTCGGCAAGGGGTAGGGCGCCGAGCCAGTCAACCACCTCGTTCTCGCGCTCCTGCGGCACCAGCAGCAACAGGATATCGCCGGAGCGGATCGGGGTCTTGCGGATCTGCTTGGTGATGCGCTTGCCCTGTCGCGAAATGCCGAGCAGCACGGTGGAACGCCGCCAGCCCAGCCCGATCGCCATCGCGGTTTTGCCCTTGATGCGGGAGTCATCCGTCACCACCACCTCGACCACGCGCAGGCCCTCGCTCTCGGCGCGCACCTGTTCCTCCCGTTTGGCGTCGGCAAAATCGAGGTCGAGCGCGGCGCGGAACTCGTCGAGCGCATCGGGCGAGGCCTCCAGCACCAGCGCGTCACCTGCCGCCAGTTTCGTATTCTGCTGCGAGCCGTAACGCCGCTTGCCGCCCCGCACCAGCCCGAGGATGGCAACATCGTTTTTCTCGGCAACCTCGTTCAGGTCGCGCAGGCGCTGCCCGACGAGTTTGGAATCCTCCGGCACCACCAGCTCCGCAATATACTGTGCGATACTGTCGAGCGGATCGGGACCGGCGCCACCATCCTTGGGCTGCGGGATCAGCCGCCAGCCGATGGTGGCCACGAACAACAGTCCGGCGATGGCGGCAACGCCGCCGACAGGGGCAAAGTCGAACATCTTGAAGGAGGCGCCGAGGCTGTCCTCGCGGATGGTGGCGATAATGATATTGGGCGGTGTGCCGATCAGCGTCACCATGCCGCCAAGAATGGTGGCAAAGGACAGCGGCATCAGCGACAGACCGGGGGCGCGTCCGGCCTTGCGCGCCGTCTGGATATCGACCGGCATCAGCAGCGCCAGCGCCGCGACATTGTTCATAAAACCCGAAAGCACCCCGCCAATCGCGCCCATCAGCGCGATATGCTTGCCAAGGCTGCGCGTGCTGTCCACCAGCGTGCGCGTAATCAGGAACACGGCGCCCGAGCGCACCAGACCGGCGGAAACCACCAGCACCAGCGCCACCACCAGCGTCGCGGGATGGCCGAAACCGGAAAACGCCGCCTTGGTCGGGATCACACCGGTCACAACCCCGATCAGCAGCGCCGTAAAGGCCACCAGATCATAGCGGAATTTGCCCCAGAGCAGGAATACGAACACGCCGCCAAACAGCGAGAATAGGATAATCTGGTCGGTGGTCATAAGCGCGCCCTCTTTTGGGCAACAGAACCCCGCCACGCCGGAAATGTCAACGCACGGGCGGGGTTGCCCCCCGCGCCCTGCCTGCCGTATAGAAGGCGCAACAGACTGTTAGCGGAGAGTATCATGGCAGGCCATTCAAAATGGGCAAATATCCAGCATCGCAAGGGGCGTCAGGACGCGGCGCGCTCGAAGGTTTTTTCCAAACTGGCCAAAGAGATCACCGTGGCCGCCAAAATGGGCGACCCGGACCCCGATAAAAATCCGCGCCTGCGCCTTGCTGTGAAAGAGGCGAAAAAACAGTCGGTCCCCAAGGATGTTATCGAACGCGCGATCAAGAAATCGCAGGCGAGCGACGCCGACAACTACGATGAAATCCGCTACGAGGGCTACGGCCCGGGCGGTATCGCGGTGATTGTCGAGGCCATGACCGACAACCGCAACCGCACGGCCTCCTCCGTGCGCTCGACCTTCGCCAAAGCCGGCGGCAATCTGGGCGAGACCGGCTCGGTCTCCTTCATGTTCGACCGCGTCGGCCTGATCACCTATCCGGCCGGCGTTGGCGACGCCGACACCGTAATGATGGCCGCGATCGAGGCCGGCGCCGAGGATGTGGAATCCACCGACGACGGGCACGAGATCTACTGCGCCGACACCGACCTGCACGAGGTTTCGACCGCGCTGGAGGCCGAACTGGGTGAATCCGAAAGCGCCAAACTGGTGTGGAAACCCCAGACCACGACCGAGCTCGACCTCGAAGGGGCACAAAAACTCATGCGTCTGATCGAGGCATTGGAGGATGACGACGATGTACAGAACGTCACCGCCAATTTCGAGATTTCCGAAGAAGTGATGGAGCAGCTTTAGGGCCGCACCCGAAAACGGTGGACAGCGTATGAAAATCAAGGAACTCCAGCTCGATTTCGAGGCGCTGTTCACGCAAGTCGCTTTTGGCCACGGCTATCTGCATTACGGTTACTGGCCCGACGGCAAGCCCGCGGTCTCCTCGCTGATGGCGCTGGGGCAGGCGCAGCAGGCCTATTTCGACAAGATGCTGTCACTTTTCCCCGGGGACGTGAAAACCGTTCTCGATGTGGGCAGCGGCACCGGCAGCAACGCCCGTGCGCTCACCGATCTGGGGTATGCGATGGAATGCGTCTGCCCCTCGGCGCGCCTCAATGCCATCGCCAACGAGAAGCTGAAAGGCGAGGTGCCGATCCACGAGACGGTGTTCGAGGATTTTGCCAGCAACAAGACCTTCGATATGCTGATTTTCCCGGAGAGTTTCCACTACATCCGTCTGCGCACAGCTATCGAGCAGGCGCTGAAATACGCCGACAAATACATCCTGATTTTCGACTATTTCCGCCACGGGGACAGCGAGGGCGAGGACGCCCCGCGCGGCAGCCACAAACAGTTTCTGGACGTGGTCGGCAAACACGCGGACCAGCTTGAAATCCTGCATGACGAGGACGTGACCGAACAGATCATCCCGACCTTTTATGTGCTGGACGAGATCAAGAACACAGCTGTGCGCCCCTTTGCCGCCAAGGTCAAGCAAGGGCTGGAGCAGGACCACTGGTTCTACAACAAGCTGTTCAACAAGTTCCTCGGCAAGGCCTACAAACGCTCGCAACGCACCTCGAACCGTTTCGAGACGTTCCCGCAAGAGTATCAGTATCGTATCATCCTGATGAAAAAGCGCGGGTAGCCCGAAGGCCACCCGCCGCATCCGCTACACTAGCTGTAAACCCAGCCGGTTTCCGCACAGACATTGACGTTCGATGCGGTCAGCACATCGCCGTCGGCAAATACCGCCTTGAAATCATAATAGCAGGCATTGGTGCCATCATCGAAATTGATGGTCATATAGCGTCCCGATCCCAGAACCGAACTGCCGAGCTGGTCCGGACCCCAGCTGTTCTGGCCGGTGTTCGAGGCATAGAAACGTGTCATCGTTACGCCGGTGTTATTGGTAATATCCATCACACGGTTATAGTTGTCCGCGGCATAGACAGTATTGACCGCGTCATTGCAGGCGGCCAGCGTAATGGCGCCAAGAACGGCAAATGCAACAGCTTTCATTAGAAACTCCCTATCAAAAATTACGCAACCACTGGATACGCCCACCCCACCGGTGGCCACAGGTTCAACGTGCGAAAAAGCCCGCCACGGAAACGTTATCACAGCTTTTCCGGATTCCAAGAGGTATTTCCGGTTTGATTTATCGGGTCCGCTGTCCCACAATACCCGCAATATATACTGGCGGGGCAGGGCGTGCGATGAGCGATAGACCGACACTGACTTTGGGCATCGAGGAGGAATACCTCCTCGTTGACCGCGAAACCCGCGATCTGGTGCGCACACCCGATCCCGAATTCCTGTCGGCCTGCGGCGAGGTTCTGGGCGACCAGGTCACCGGCGAATACCTGCAATGTCAGGTGGAGATCGGCACCAAACCGCACCGGCAGGTATCGGACGCGCGCGACGAACTGGTGCAACTGCGCAAGGGTGTGGCTGACGCGGCCGGGGCCTTCGGCTATGCCCCCATCGCGGCCTCCACCCATCCTTTTGCCCGCTGGCGCGACCAGACCCACACCCGCAAGGAGCGTTATAACGAGCTGCGCGACGATCTGGGGCAGGCGGTGCGCCGTTTGCTGATCTGCGGCATGCACATCCACATCGGCATCGAGGACGAGGACCTGCGCATCGACCTGATGAACCAGGTCACCTATTTCCTGCCACATATTCTGGCGCTCTCGACCTCCTCGCCGTTCTGGGAGGGGGAGGACACCGGCCTTGCCAGCTATCGCCTGACGGTGTTCGACGCCCTGCCGCGCACAGGGCTGCCGGACCAGCTCAATTCCTACGGTGAATACCAGCGTCTGGTCAGCCAGATGGTCAAGGCGGGCTGTATCGAGGATTCGAGCAAGATCTGGTGGGACATCCGCCCTTCGTCGAAATTCCCGACGGTGGAAC
>WFTU01000109.1 GCA_015485375.1 Paracoccaceae bacterium
GACGGCCGCCCCGCCATCAAGGCCCGCGTATCGGCCCCTCCGGTCGATGGCGCGGCCAACAAGGCCCTGCTGAAACTGCTGGCCAAAGAGCTCGGCGTGCCGAAATCCTCCGTGCGTTTCCACAGTGGCGAGACCGCCCGTATCAAGCGATTGCTGGTAAGTGGCGCGGGCGCAACGCAAATCGCGACCCTCGAGCGGCTGAAACGCTGAAATTCCGGTTGTCTCCCCGCCCTGTCAGGTCCAAACTGCACAAAACCATTTAACGGAGGCCCCCGATGCCCGGACTATTGCCAGATGTAGACCCCGACGGTCTGCTTGAATTCTCGGTGGTGTTCACCGACCGCTCGCTTCACCATATGTCGGCCGCTTTCCAGCAGGTGATGCGCGACATCTCGGATACACTGAAAGGCGTTTATAATGCTCACTCAGTGGTCGTTGTTCCGGGCGGCGGCACCTACGGCATGGAAAGCGTCGCGCGCCAGTTCGCCACCGACAAACGCGCGCTGGTCATCCGCAACGGCTGGTTTTCCTATCGCTGGACGCAGATTTTCGACATGGGGCATATCCCTTCGGAACACACGGTCCTGAAAGCGCGCCAGACCGGCAATGACGTCACCGCCCCCTTTGCCCCCGTCCCGATTGACGAGGCCGTGGCCCGCATTCGCGAGGAACGCCCCGCAATGGTTTTCGCCCCGCATGTGGAGACCTCCAGCGGGATGATCCTGCCGGACAGTTACATCAAATCGCTGGCCGATGCGGCGCACGAGGTTGGCGGGCTGATGGTGCTGGACTGCATTGCCTCGGGCGCGATCTGGGTCGATATGCAGGCCACCGGCGTCGATATCCTGATCTCCGCCCCGCAAAAAGGCTGGAGCGCCTCCCCCGCCGCCGCGCTGGTGATGCTGAGTGAAGAGGCGCGCAAGCGGATTGACGACACCGAATCCAGCAGCTTCGCGCTCGATCTGAAAAAATGGCTGCAGATCATGGAGGCCTACGAGGCCGGCGGCCATGCCTATCACGCCACCATGCCGACCGATGCGCTGAAAAAATTCCGCGACACCATGCTGGAAACCCGCGATTACGGTTTCGACAAGGTGCGCGCCGAGCAGCAGGAACTGGGCGACAAGGTGCGCGCCATGCTGAAAGCCAACGGCATCAAATCCGTCGCCGCCGAAGGGTTCGAGGCTCCGGGCGTGGTGGTTTCCTACACCGACGATCCGGCGATCCAGAACGGCAAGAAATTCGCCTCGCTGGGGCTGCAAATCGCCGCCGGTGTGCCGCTGCAATGTGACGAGCCGGAGGGGTTCTCTACCTTCCGCCTCGGCCTGTTCGGACTGGACAAGCTGCATTCGGTGGATGAAACCGTGGCAAAACTGGAAGCCGCCGTGCGCGAGGCCACGGCGAAATAACCGGCGCCCCGTCAGCGGGGCCGCCCTATTTCCACCTGTTTCCACCCGCGACCGCCGCTGCAAACGCCAGTATCAGCACGCCGCCCGCAAGGAATGCCAGACCGAAGCCCCAGATCGACATCCAGCTGTCCATACGCACCCTGCCCGGGTCGCGCCGGTCATAGAGGATGTCGATCCGCGTGCCTTTTTCAAAATTGCGGTTCGCGGAGCCCAGAAAGGTCGTGCCGCTCCGCTCTACCCCGTTCCAGTCGGTAAAACGGACAACGGGGCGATAGGTCGTGCTGTCCTCGCTATAATCGACCTCGACGCCGGTCACGGTTGCCCTGACCTGCTCGGCATTCCGGCTGAAATCATAACCAAGGTATAGCAACACCGCGCCAATGGTGAAAAAGACCAGCCCCGCCAGACCGACCAGATAGGTTGTCTTGCGCGGCCCGAGCGCTCCGGTCGAAACCGCCATCTTTTCGGCCTCTACCGGCGCCGGCGCACGGTCGGAGAGCGATCCAGCGCCCGCGGTTTTATCGGTGGCGTGTTGTGTTCCATCACATGCGCCGGTTTGACCTTCTCGGCCTTGATCGTCCGGCGCATATTCTTGCCTGCAGGTGCAGGTGCGCGCGATCCGCCCGCGATCCGGTCCTGCGGCGCGCGTTTACGCCCCTTGCCGCGACCAATCACCATCGCGCCGAGTACAACGACGCCGCCGACGGTAGCAAAAATCGCACCAAGCCCCCAAAGTTCCAGCCAGTTGTTGATCCGGATCGAGGTCGGGTCGCGCATGTCATAGAGGATTTCCATCTTCTCCCCGACCTCGAAATCATAGCCGGAGGAGGACAGAAATGTTGTGCCGCGCTGCTTCTGCCCGCGATAGTCCAGATAGCGCAGCGTCGGGCGATAGGTCGTGCCATCGCTGGAATTATTCACTTCTACGCTCACCACAGTGCCGGTGGCGTAAAGTGCGTTATTATAGAAATTATAGCTGGATACGAGCAGCCCCGCCCCGATCAACAGGAAAATCCCGCCGAGCGCCCCGATAATCCAGCGGGCAAATATCACGCCCCGAGGGGAACCGTTCTCAGCCACAAGCGCGCCCTCCACCGAGATGTGCCTTCATCCCGATCATCAACATGTCAAACCTGAATTTCGCTGCAGAAAAATACATAGGGCGCAATCCTTTCAAAGAATGCGCCCCATTGTATGTTGTTTTACCGGTCAGGCAAGATTTACTTCAACCGGCGATCCCGCGCCGCCAGCAGCTTCAGCCGCAGCGCGTTGATCTTGATGAAGCCCGCCGCGTCCTTCTGGTCATAGGCACCGGCATCATCCTCGAAGGTCACATGTTCCTCGGAATAGAGCGTGTGCTCCGACCAGCGGCCAACCGTCTGCACCAGACCCTTGTAGAGTTTCAGGCGCACGGTGCCGGTTACATGTTCCTGGCTTTGATCGATCAGGGCCTGCAGCATCTCGCGCTCCGGCGAATACCAGAAACCGTTGTAGATCAGCTCGGCATATTTCGGCATCAGCTCGTCTTTCAGATGCGCCGCGCCGCGGTCAAGCGTAATGCTTTCGATGCCGCGATGCGCTTCCAGCATGATCGTGCCGCCGGGGGTTTCGTAAATCCCGCGCGACTTCATGCCCACGAACCGCCCCTCGACCAGATCGAGACGGCCGATGCCGTGCTTGCCGCCCAGTTCATTCAGCGCGGTCAGCATTTCGGCAGGCGACAACGCCTTGCCGTTCAGCGCCACGGGATCGCCTTTTTCATAGGTGATCTCGATATATTCCGGCGTGTCGGGGGCTTTCTCGGGGTCAACCGTGCGCTGATAGACGTAATCGGGCGCTTCCACCGCCGGATCCTCCAGCACCTTGCCCTCGCTCGACGTGTGCAGCAGGTTGGCATCGACCGAAAACGGTGCCTCGCCGCGTTTGTCCTTGGCAATCGGGATCTGGTTCTTTTCGGCAAAGTCCAGCAGGCGGGTGCGGCTGGTCAGATCCCATTCCCGCCACGGCGCAATCACCTTGATATCGGGATTGAGCGCATAGGCCGCCAGTTCAAACCGCACCTGATCGTTCCCCTTGCCGGTCGCCCCGTGCGCCACGGCATCGGCACCTGTCTCGGCAGCGATTTCCACCAGACGTTTGGAAATCAGCGGGCGGGCGATGGAGGTGCCGAGCAGATACAGCCCCTCGTATTGCGCATTGGCGCGGAACATCGGGAAAACGAAGTCGCGCACGAATTCCTCGCGCACATCCTCGATAAAGATGTTCTCCGGCTTGATCCCCAGCAGCTCCGCTTTCTTGCGCGCAGGCTCCAGCTCCTCGCCCTGTCCCAGATCGGCCGTGAAGGTGACAACCTCGCAACCGTATTCGGTTTGCAGCCATTTCAGGATGATCGAGGTATCGAGACCGCCGGAATAGGCAAGAACAACTTTTTTCGGTGCAGCAGTGGATGCAGACATGGGGGGACTCTCCCGCAAAGGTGATTTTGGCCCGTCTTTAGGCGAGATTGCCAGTGCCAGCAAGGGGGCGATGCTACCCGATGCACGGAAAATCCGCTTTGGCAGGCGCTTCCCTTGTGCTAGCACGCCAGAGAACAGGATTTTCAGAAGGTATCGCAGCGTGCAGAACGAATTTCACGAACAGGTCGCCCGGGCGGAAAAACGGCTGCGCTCGCTGTTTCCGCCCACGCCGCTGCAACGCAACGATTTCCTGAGCGCGCGCTACGGGGCGGAGATTTACCTCAAGCGCGAGGACCTCTCGCCCGTGCGTTCCTATAAAATCCGCGGCGCCTTCAACGCCATCGTCAAGGCGCTGGACGAAGGCAACGCCGGCCCGTTTGTCTGTGCCTCGGCCGGTAATCACGCGCAGGGGGTGGCCTATGCCTGCGCGCATTTCGGGGTGCAGGCCGTGATCTACATGCCCGTCACGACACCGCGCCAGAAGGTGCATAAAACCGAAAGCTTCGGTGGCAAACACGCGGAAATCCGGCTGGAGGGTGACTATTTCGACGAAACCCTGCGCGCCGCACAAAGCTATTGTAGCGAGGCAGGGGCGGTTTTTATTCCCCCCTTCGACTCCGCCGATGTGATCGAGGGGCAGGCCACCGTTGCCGCCGAGATCATGGAGCAGATGCCCGAGGACGAACAAATCGACATGATGGTGCTGCCGGTCGGCGGCGGCGGGCTGGCGGCGGGGATGACCCGCTATCTGGCCGGTTCCGGAATCGACTTCCGCTTCGTCGAACCCGAGGGCGGCCCCAGCCTGCACAATTCGCTGGAGGCGGGCGAGCTGGTCACCCTGCCCAAGGTCGACAGTTTCGTTGACGGCGCCGCCGTCGCCCGCATCGGCGCGCGCAATTTCGAGACGTTGAAAAACATCCCGCCCGAAGACGTGCTCCTCGCACCGGAGGACCGCATCTGTGCCACCATGGTCGAGATGCTGAATATCGAGGGCGTAGTGCTGGAACCCGCAGGCGCGCTGGCCATCGACGGGTTGCGCGACATCGCGGACATCAAGGGCAAAACCGTGGTGGCCGTGGTTTCCGGCGGAAATTTCGATTTCGAGCGCCTGCCGGACGTAAAGGAACGCGCCTTGCGCTGGGCGGGGCTGAAGAAATACTTCATCCTGCAAATGCCACAGCGTCCCGGCGCCTTGAAGGATTTCCTGAACATCCTCGGGCCGAAAGACGACATCACCCGTTTCGAATACCTCAAGAAATCCGCCCGCAACTTCGGCTCCGTCCTGATCGGGATCGAGACCCGCGAGCCGGACGGATTTGCGCGGATCGAGGCCGAAATGGCCGCACACGGTTTTTCCTTCGAGGACATCACCGACAACGCCGCCCTCGCGAATTTCATTATCTGACGGAGGATCCCGTGCTGCACACCGTCCACCATGGCGAGGCCACCGGAACCCCGCTGCTGATCGCCCCGGGCCTGTTCGGCTCGGCCCGAAACTGGAACGTCATCGCCAAGCGCCTGTCCGCGCACCGCCCCGTGATCGCCGTGGACATGCGCAACCATGGCGACTCTTTCCACGCCGACACAAACAGCTATCACGACATGGCCGGCGATCTGGCCGGAGTAATCGCCGCTAACGGCGGGCAGGCCGATGTGCTCGGCCATTCCATGGGCGGCAAGGCGGCGATGGTGCTGGCCCTCACCCGCCCCGATCTGCTGCGCAAGCTGATCGTTGCGGATATCGCCCCCGTCACATACTTCCACGATCAGGGAGACAAAATCGCGGCGCTGAAAGCCGTGGACCTGTCCCGCGTCACCCGACGCCGCGATGCGGAGGAACAGTTGATGGCGGCCATCCCCGATCCGCAGCTCCGCGCCTTTCTGCTGCAAAGCCTGTCGCTGACCGGTGATGCACCGGAATGGAAGCTCAATCTGGATGCGCTGGCGGCGGAGATGCCGAAGATCATGTCTTTCCCCGATATCGGCGGGCAGTTCGCCGGAGACACCCTGTTCCTGCGCGGCGCGAACTCTTCCTATGTTCGGCCCGAATACGAACCGGCAATCCGCGCCCTGTTCCCGAATGCGCGGATCGAAACCATCGCCGATGCCGGCCACTGGCTGCACGCCGAACAGCCCCGCGCCTTCGAGGAAGCCGTGAACCGCTTCCTGTCGTAACCGGCAACGACCCGCCGATGCCCTTCCGCCGCGCGCCGATTTGCGCTACATAGCGCCAAACCGCCAGACCGGAAGGCCCGTCATGCGCTCCAGATATATCGTCCTGTTCTTCGTCATCCTCGGCGCCTGTGCCCGCGCCGTTACCCCTGCGGCCAGCACCATGAACAGCGACGCGCAGGCCTGTCTGGCCGAGGCCCTGTACTTCGAGGCGCGCGGCACGGGCGACGAGGGCCGCCGCGCCGTGGGCGAGGTCATCCTCAACCGCGCCGCCGACCCCCGCTTCCCCGGCACGGTCTGCGAGGTCGTGGACCAGCGCTACAATGGCTCCTGCCAGTTTTCCTACCGCTGCGATTCCATCCCCGAGACCTACAACGAACCGGACGAGCTGGCCAAAGCGCTGGAAACCGCAAAAATCCTGCTGACCGACCGCCGGACCGACATCACCAACGGCGCGCTGTATTTCCACGCCGCCTCCATGCCGCCCGGATGGTTCGGCACCCTGCACAGGCTGGGCCAGTTCGGCGGCAACATCTTTTACCGATAGTCCCCTTGACCTCGGCCGCCGTTCCCGTTTGACTCCGCCCATTGGATCAGGAGCAAAAGATGTATCAACCCGTCATTTCCGGCAGCGGCGTTTTCACCCCCGAACAGGTCATCACCAACGACGAACTGGTCGCGACCTTCAACGCCTATGCCGACAAATACAACGCTGAAAACGCCGAGGCGATTGCCGCCGGAGAGCTGGAGGAAAAAGCCCACTCCAGCAGCGAATTCATCGTCGCGGCCAGCGGTATCCACCAGCGTTATGTCATGGACAAAACCGGCGTGCTGGACCCCGACGTGATGCACCCGCTCCTGCGCCAGCGCTCCGACGACGAACCCGGCATCATGGCCGAAATGGCGCTCGATGCCTGCAACAAGGCGCTGGCCAAGGCGGGCAAAACCGCCGCCGACATCGACCTTGTGATCGTCGCCGCCTCCAACCTGGAGCGCGCCTACCCTGCCGTGGCGATCGAGGTGCAGCAACTGCTCGGCGCGAACGGTTTCGCCTTTGACATGAACGTCGCTTGCTCCTCCGCCACCTTCGGTATCCAGACCGCCAGCGACATGATCCGCGCCGGTTCGGTGCGCGCCGCCCTTGTCGTGAACCCTGAAATCTGCTCCGGCCATCTGGAATGGCGCGACCGCGACTGCCATTTCATCTTCGGCGACGTCTGCACCGCCACCGTTCTGGAGCGCAAGGAAGACACCACCGTCCCGCATTTCGAGGTGGTCTCGACCCGCTGCCTGACGCAGTTTTCCAACAACATCCGCAACAACAACGGCTTCCTGCGCCGCTCCCGCCCCGACGGAGTAGCGGACCGCCGCGACATGCAGTTCATGCAGAACGGGCGCAAGGTATTCAAGGAAGTCCTGCCGATCGTCTCGAAGCACATCCTCTCGCATATCGAGGCCGAAGGCGTGAAACCCGACCAACTCAAACGCCTCTGGCTGCATCAGGCCAACAAGGCGATGAACGATTTCATTGGCAAAAAGGTGCTGGGCCGTGTGCCGGACCCCGGGGAACAACCCAACATCCTGCAGGACTACGCCAACACCTCCTCGGCCGGCTCCATCATCACCTTCGCCAAACATTCCGACGATATCGCGGATGGTGAACTGGGTGTGATCTGCTCCTTCGGTGCCGGTTACTCCGTCGGCTCCGTCCTTCTGAAACGCTCCATTCCCGACGCATAACATGGCCAAGCTCTACTTCAACTATTCCACCATGAACGCGGGCAAAAGCACGATCCTGCTGCAGGC
>WFTU01000110.1 GCA_015485375.1 Paracoccaceae bacterium
GGCCAGGACCTCGTCGGCGCGGTAGATGCGCTTGGCGATGGTCTCGATCTTTTCGAACAGCGGCATGTCGTCGGGATAGAGCGGCGCGAATTGCGCGGCGCCGCTGTCGGCCAGCTCCGCCACGCGGACGGCGAGATCTTTTGCGCCCGCACCACCGTCGGCCCAGTGTTTGCTGAGGATCGCTTCGGAGCCGTGGGTGTTGACGTAATCCATCACCGCGGCCACCTCGGCGTCTGTATCGGTGACGAAATGGTTGATTGCCACCACCACCGGCACGCCGAAGGATTTGAGGTTCTCGATATGGCGGCCGAGGTTGGGCGCGCCGTCCAGAACCGCCTGCACGTTTTCCTCGCCCAGATCGGCACGGGCCACGCCGCCGTTCATTTTCATGGCGCGGATCGTGGCGACCAGCACCACCACGTCAGGCGCGATATTGGCTTTGCGGCATTTGATGTTCATGAATTTCTCGGCCCCGAGGTCGGCGCCGAAGCCGGCCTCTGTCACCACATAATCCGCCAGCTTCAGCGCGGTTTTGGTGGCCACGACCGAATTGCAGCCGTGCGCGATATTGGCGAACGGGCCGCCATGGACGAAGGCAGGGTTGTTTTCCAGCGTCTGCACCAGATTGGGCTGCATCGCCTGTTGCAGCAGAACAGTCATGGCGCCGTCGGCCTTCAGATCGCGACAATAGATCGGCGTGCGGTCACGGCGATAGGCGACGATGATATTGCCGAGGCGTTCCTGCAGGTCCTCCAGATTGTCGGAGAGGCACAGGATCGCCATGACCTCGGAGGCCACCGTGATGTCGAAACCGGTCTGGCGCGGGAAGCCGTTGGCGACACCGCCGAGCGAGGTCACGATATCGCGCAGCGCCCGGTCGTTCATGTCCTCCACCCGTTTCCAGGTTACACGGCGTTCGTCGATTTCCAGCTCGTTGCCCCAATAGATATGGTTGTCGATCATGGCCGAGAGCAGGTTGTGCGCACTGGTGATGGCATGGAAATCGCCGGTGAAATGCAGGTTCATGTCCTCCATCGGGACCACCTGCGCGTAACCGCCGCCAGCCGCCCCGCCCTTCATGCCGAAACAGGGGCCGAGCGAGGCCTCGCGGATGCAGATCGTAGCGTTCTTGCCGATCAGGTTCAGCGCATCGCCGAGGCCGACCGTGGTGGTGGTTTTCCCCTCCCCCGCAGGTGTCGGGTTGATGGCGGTGACGAGGATCAGCTTGCCGTCGTCCTTGCCCTTTTGCGCGGCGATAAACTCGGCCGAGACCTTGGCCTTGTCGTGGCCGAAGGGCAGCAGGTCATCCGTGGGGATGCCCAGTTTCGCGCCTATCTCCTGAATGGGTTTCTTGTCGGCTTCGCGGGCGATCTCGATGTCGGTCTTGTATCCCATGGAATTTCCTTTCAGGAGAGAAACGGCTTTCCCAATTGTTAGGAGGCTGTTCCCGTGAAGGCGAGGGTTTTTTCGACCTGCGAGGGACAAACTGCGACAATTTGGCGATCAGTGTCGAAATTGTGTATCGGACAAGAAAAAGGGGAGCCGAAGCTCCCCGATCCTGTTTATCCTTGCGGCTGGGGTTCCATCCCGCCGTCGCCCTTGGGCTTGCGCACCTTGGGTATCGAGGCAACGCTTTCCGCATCGCCGCCCGAAGGGGTGTCATCCTCGTCCGAATCCCGGTTGAGCGCCTCGCCCGCAATCACCTTGGTGATCTCGGAACCGGTCAGGGTTTCGTATTCCAGCAAGCCCTGCGCCAGATTTTCCAGATCCTGCGCCTGTTCGGTCAGGATGCGTTTGGCAGTCTCGAAACCCTCGTCCACCAGTCGGCGGACTTCGGCATCAATAAGCTCCTGCGTTTCGGGGCCGGCCTGCACACCGCCGCCCTGCGGGCCGAGGTAGGTCTGCTGTTCGGTGGAATACTCGATGTTGCCGAGTTTTTCCGACATGCCGAACTGCGTCACCATCGCACGGGCGATACGGGTCGCCTGCTGGATGTCCGAGGAAGCGCCGGAGGTTACGTTCTCCGGTCCGAAGGTCAGCGTCTCCGCCACTTTACCGCCCATCGCCATGGCGATTTTGGATTTGTATTTGGTCATGGTGACAGACAACTGGTCGCGCTCCGGCAAGGACAGAACCAGACCCAGCGCACGGCCGCGCGGGATGATGGTGGCCTTGTGGATCGGGTCATGCTGCGGCACGTTGATGCCCACAATGGCATGGCCAGCCTCGTGATAGGCGGTGAGTTTCTTCTCGTCCTCGGTCATGACCATGGAACGGCGCTCGGCGCCCATCATGATCTTGTCCTTGGCGTTCTCGAAATCTTCCATGGTCAGGAACCGCTTGCCGGTGCGCGCCGCGCCAAGCGCCGCCTCGTTCACCAGATTGGCAAGATCGGCGCCCGAGAAACCGGGGGTGCCGCGGGCGATGATCCGCAGGTCCACATCGGGACCGAGCGGGGTTTTGCGGGCATGCACCTCGAGGATTTTCTGACGGCCCTTGATGTCCGGATTGGGCACCTGCACCTGACGGTCGAAACGGCCGGGGCGCAGCAGTGCCGGATCCAGAACATCGGGACGGTTGGTCGCGGCCAGCAGGATCACGCCTTCGTTGGCCTCGAACCCGTCCATTTCCACCAGCAACTGGTTGAGGGTCTGCTCGCGCTCGTCATTGCCACCGCCGTAACCGGCGCCACGATGACGACCGACGGCGTCGATCTCGTCGATGAAAACAATACAGGGCGCATTCTTCTTCGCCTGCTCGAACATGTCGCGCACGCGGCTGGCACCCACACCGACGAACATTTCCACGAAGTCGGAACCGGAGATGGTGAAGAAGGCCACGCCCGCCTCGCCCGCAATAGCACGGGCCAGCAGGGTTTTACCTGTTCCCGGAGGGCCAACCAGCAGCGCGCCTTTCGGGATTTTGCCGCCAAGGCGGCTGAATTTCTGCGGATCGCGGAGGAACTCGACGATTTCCTCCAGCTCCTCTTTCGCCTCGTCGATACCGGCGACATCGTCAAAGGTGACGCGCCCGTGTTTCTCGGTCAGCATTTTGGCCTTGGATTTGCCGAAGCCCATCGCCCCGCCTTTGCCGCCGCCCTGCATCCGGTTCATGAAGAACACCCAGACACCGATCAGCAACAGGAACGGCAACCATGCGCCGAGTGCCGACATCAGGCCGGACTGTTCCTGCGGGGCCACCTCGATTTCAACGCCGGAGTTGCGTAGCTCGTCCACGATATCCACGCCCTCGGGCTGGATGGTGACCAGGTTGCTGGTGCCGGAACGGATATAGACCTTCTCGCCATCAAGGCGCACCGAATCCACTTCGCCCGCATCGACGCGGTCAAGGAAGCTGGAAAAGGAAATCTGGCTGGAACCGGTGGTCGTTGCCGGCCCGCTGAATATGTTGAACAGGGCTACCAACAGGAAAAAGAGCACCACCCAGAATGCGATATTTTTATTCTTGCCCACGATGGTATCTCCTCGTTCGCAGCAGATTTCGGCGTGAAACGACTCAGTCGCCACAGTTGCAGTGTAACATAGGCGCTGAATCTCGGTATTCAACGTGTCATTAGGGCTTCATCCGCTCATCAACAGATTGTTAAGCCCTTTTTTACCTTCTTTTAACCGACATGCCCAGCCATTGGCCATTCCGGCCAGCGGTGCAGCCACCAGAACTCCGTTTTTCCGCAGCGCCGGAGAGGCCAGCAAAACCTCCCGCGCATGGCCGGTTTCGCGCCAGTTTCCGCATTGTTGCAGCCCCTCCTCGCCCAAGGCACCGATGTGCGTCGCGCCGGGTGCGCCCGATTCTGCCTCTGCGATCCAGCGATTGTCCCAGACACCGTTTTCCAGCGACGCTGGCGGCGGCACCTTCGACACCTCTCTTCGCACAGAAATCTTGCCGGAACGTAAACGGATCACGCAGCCATGCAGGGTCCGCCCGTCGGGATCCTCGAGCAGCGCCACGAGACTGTCGAAACGCGGGCGATAGGGCGCACCGGAAACCCAGCGCAATGCGCCCGCCATCAGGCGAAGGCGCAATTCGTCGGGGGCAAGGTCGAATGCGGCGCGCGTGATTTGCACCTCTCCGGCATCGGTGATTTCCAGCACGGCGTCGGCGAGCGCAACTGTATCAAGCTCCAGCACCGCTCGGGCGCGGCGCAGCCGGGTGGCAGTGTCGGCCAGCCCTTCGACCTCCAGTCCCAGCGCGGCGATCGCCTTGCGCGCCCTGACCCGGGCGTAATGCGGATCGTCGTTGGAAGGGTCATCCACCCAGTCGATCCCGCGATCGCGCAGATAGGCGCGCAAATCCGCGCGCCGTGCGTGCAGCAGGGGCCTGATCCACGTCAGGCCCTCGTCTTGCCGCCGTTCGGCCATACCGGACAAGCCGTCCACACCGGACCCGCGCAGGAGGCGTAGCAACACCGTCTCCGCCTGATCGTCGAGGGTATGGCCAAGCGCAATATGGGTGATCCCCTGATCTCGCGCCCAGTCACCAATCAGACGCAAGCGCGCGCGGCGGGCCTCCGATTGCAAGTTGCCCTTCCGGTCCCAGTCATGCCATTTCAACGTGACGTGCGGAACGCCAAACGTCTGGCAGAAACCGGCAACCATCGCCGCCTCGTCCGCGCCTTTGGGCCGCAAACCGTGATCAACCGTCACCGCGCGCAAGTCGTAGCGGGCGGCCAGCATATGCAGGAGCGCCATGGAGTCTCCGCCACCGGAAACGGCGACAGCCAACGTATCGGGAATGCCCGTCAGGCAGGCCTCGTTCAGCAACATGCCCTCCGCCGTCAAGGGCAGGACAGGCTCTGTTTCCGGATGCCTATCTCGGCCGCCATTTCCGCGCCGCGTTCGGGATAGCGGATGGAAATCTCGTCGAAGGTCAGGCAGGCCTGCTCCACCTGTCCGAGCGCGCCGAGGCTGGTGGCGAGTTCAAGCAGGGATTGCGGCGCGAAATCACCGTCCGGCGCGCCGCTGAAACTGTCGAGGTAGTTGCGGGCGGCGTCGCCCCAGGCTTCCATCGCCGCAAAAGCCAGCCCGCGGCGATACTGCGCCTCGCTGGTCAGCGGGCCGCCGGGGTAGGTGGAAATGAAGGTGCCGAACATATCGGCCGCTGCCTGATAGTTACCGGCATCATACTGCGCCACAGCGGCGTCGAAACTGCGCTGTTCGTCCGAGGCAAGTTGCGGACCGTCCTGCGTTGCCTCGGCGGTTCCGCCGCCAAGTGGCACCGGATTGCCAAGGGTCGAGGTATCCCCGCCCTCCAGCTCTGTCAGGCGGAATTCGAGGTCACCGATCCGGCGGGTTGCATCCTCGGCAATCAGTTGCACGCGGTTCTGCAGGGTTTCCACCCGTCCCAGCGCCGCGCTCAGCTCCGATTCCAGCATATTGAGGCGCTGCAGGACGGTGCCGACCGAATCCTGCGAAACACCGGAGTTGCCGGTGCTGAGAAGCTCGGTGCGCAAATCCTCCATCAACACGCTCAGCTTGGCGATGTCCTGACGGACATCCTCCAGCGTCTGTGCTTCGGATTGTGCAAAGGCCGGCCATGAAAACAGGGCCAGAGCCGCCGCCACGATGATGACACGCATAGAACCGATCATTCCCGAAACCTCTCAGGATACAAGTTTAGCTGAGCGGCGCACCGCTGGTGACGATGGTAACGGCCCGACGGTTCTGCGACCAGCAGCTTTCATCCGAACAGATCGCCAGCGGGCGCTCGCGGCCATAGCTGATGATGCTGATACGGCTGTCGGCCACACCCTTGGCGACAAGGTAGTCCCGCACCGCACTGGCACGACGCGAACCGAGCGCCATGTTGTAGTCGCGGGTGCCGCGTTCATCCGCATGACCTTCGATCAGAATGGTCACGCCCGGATTGGCAATCAGCCAGGCTGCCTGTTGGTCCAGAATGGCCGAGGCAGTCGGCGTCAGACCGGTCTGGTTAACCGCGAACAGCACCGTGTCACCGATGGTCTGCTGGAAATAGGCCAGCGAGGTTTCCTCGATCTGGCCGTTACCGGCACCCGCGCCGTTGGCGCCATTGCCGAACAATCCACCACCGGTGGTGCTGCAGGCTGCGGTGGTCAACAGGCCCAGAACAAGGGCTGTGCGTTTGACGTTTCTCGGAATTTTCATGCTCTCTACCTCTATTTTGGGCCGTTGGCCCTTTGTATCACGTTTTCACATCCGTTGGAACGGCGTTCTATTTCAATAGGCTGGACCATGCCGGATCGGAGGCGAACTCCGGCGTCGGCACCTGTCGCAGATTCCGTCCGGTGATATCGACCGCGAAAATCTGCGGCGCGCCACTGGCACCGGAGGATTCACGGAAGAACATCAGAACCCGCCCGTTCGGCGACCACGTCGGCCCCTCGTCAAGGAAGCTGGCGGTCAACAGCCGTTCCTGCGAGCCGTCGATGCGCATGACACCGATGTGAAAGCGTCCGTTCTCCATTTTGGTAAAGGCCACCAGATCGCCACGCGGCGACCAGACCGGCGTGCTGTAGCTGCCGGTGCCGAAGCTGATACGGCGGGCATCGCCACCGTTCGCGGACATGACATACAGCTGTTGCGAGCCGCCACGGTCGGAGGCAAACACCACCCGTTGGCCATCGGGCGAGAAACTGGGCGAGGTATCGATCGCCGGGCTTGTGGTCAGACGGGTTTCACGACCCGTGCGGATATCCAGCGTGAACACATCCGTATTCCCGCGTTTGGTCTGCGAGAACACGATCCGCTGCCCGTCAGGCGCGAAACGCGGAGCGAAGCTGGTGCCGATCAGGCTCGGGAAGGTCTGGCGGCTCCGGCTTTGCAGATCCATCAGATAGATACGCGGCTCGCCGGTTTCATAGCTGGTATACAAAATCTGGCTATTGTCGGGCGAGAACCGCGGCGACAGCACGATGGTGCTGTTATCGGTCAGGTACTCGAGATTCGCCCCGTCGTAATCCATGATCGCCAGCCGCTTGAGGCGGTTGCCCTTCGGTCCGCTCTCGGAAACAAAAACCACTTTGCTGTCGAAGTATCCACCCTCTCCGGTCAGGCGGGAATACACAGCGTCGGAGACCTTGTGCGCGATACGGCGCCAGCTTTCCGGCGTGCCGGTGAACTGCACGCCCTGCCCCATGGGGACCTGTGCGAATACGTCGAACAAGCGAAATTTCACCGTCAGCTTGCTGCCCTGCACGCTCACCGCACCGACGATCAGAGCCTGCGCATTGATGGCCCGCCAGTCGGCAAACTGCACCGGTGCGTTGAAATTGGAAACGGCCGAGATATAGGCCTGCGGCGGAATTTCGCGAAACAGGCCGGTGCCGATCAGATCCGAGGCGATAACCTGCGTGATTTTCGCCGCAACCGGACCCGCCGCCGCGTTTTCGGCAATGAAGCCGGGGGCTGCAAAGGGAACCGGCTCGATCACGCCGCCGGTTACGTCGATCTCCAGCGTCGGCTGTTGCGCCACTGCCGGAAGTGCGAGCAGAAGCGTCGCGAAAATTGCGAGAGCCGCCCGTGTGATTTTTCCAATACCTGCCATTTTTTGCCTCTTTTTTTCTAACTGTATCGTATTTGGCGATTCCCGCCAATTAATTCAAACCGATCCCCAGCAAGGGATCGAAACGGAGTATCAAGCGCACCCCGTCAGGAAACTGCCCCGCCGGAAGCGGGATTTTGCCGGCGCGCAATACGGCACGGCGCGCGGCCTCGTAAGCTACGGCGAAATCGCCGGTGGGGTTGCCCGGTTCCACCGGCTCCACACCGCCAAGAACGGTGCCGTCCGGCCCCACGGTTACCGCGATCCGCACGACCAGCCGCTCGTAGTTTTCCTTGCCCAGCACAATGGATTTGTTCCAGTTGTTGGCGATCACCGCCCCGATGCCGCGTTTCTGCGCCCCCGTCAGGTTGGGCGCGACGGGCGTGGCTGCTGGCGTTTCGGCAGGTGCTGCCGTCGCGGCCTCCAGCGCGGCCTGAATGGCGGCTTCTTCCTGCTCGCGGATTTTGCGGGCGATTTCCTCGGCGTTGGCGGCGGCGTTGCTCGGGCGGCGAACTGGTAC
>WFTU01000111.1 GCA_015485375.1 Paracoccaceae bacterium
ATGGTGCACCCGGCACGATTCGAACGTGCGACCCCCTGATTCGTAGCCAGGTACTCTATCCAGCTGAGCTACGGGTGCTTCCGGTGCGCGGTTTAGCGTTGCGCGTCGGGGTTTGCAAGGGGCAAAAACCCCCGCCTGCCGATTTATTCGCGGGCGTCCGGCAGAATGATCCGGAAGGTCGTGCCCGCCTCGGATGTCTCCACCAGTTCGAGCGTTCCGCCGTGGCCGCGCACCAGTTCGGCGGCAATCGCCAGCCCCAGTCCGGTGCCGCCCTGCCGTGCATTGCCCTGAAACGGTTTGAACAGGAACTCGCGCGCCTTGGGCGGCAGGCCCGGGCCGGTGTCGCGCACGCAAATCTCTACCCCGCCGTCATTCGCACTGGCGGTCACCGTCACCACACCCAGCGTGCCGGTCGCCTCGATCGCCTGTCGGGCATTGCGCAAAAGATTGCCGAGGACGCGGAACATCTGCTCCGGATCGGCCTGCACCTCCAGATCATGCCCGACGGTCGAGATAATCTGCACCTTGCTGTCGGGCGACTGCAACTGGTCACTCTCGATCACATCGTCAACGATGGATTTGAGCGCCACGGCGCGCAGTTCCGGCTCCGGCTCGTCCGCCTTGCCAAAGGCCAGCGTGCGCTCGCACAGGTTCACCGCCCGCGATAGCGAGTTCAGCAGCTTGGGCGACATTTTCTGCACTTTGGGATCATCGCTGGTTTCCAGCCGGTCGGCGAGAATCTGCGTCGTCGTCAGGATATTGCGCAGATCGTGGCTGACCTTGGACACCGCACCACCCAGCTGCGCCAGCCGCTCCTTCTGGCGCAGCGAGGCATTCAGCCCCGTCTGCAGGTCATGCAAGGCCACCTCGGCCTCGCACAACTCCTTGATGCCGGCTTTCGGGGTGATGATGTTATGCGCATCCTCGGGGGCCTTCTGGAACCGCACCATGGAATCGATCACCTTGGAAATCGGGCGCGTAATCAGGATCTGCAGCGCCAGAAACAGGGACAATCCCGTCACCAGTGAAATCAGCAGAGACAGCAGAAACACGTTTTTCGCATAGTCCAGCATGGCGGAACGCACCGGATCGGCAAACAGCACGATCTCGATCTCGTTGCCGGCGTTTTTCACCGGTTGCCCGATCACGCGGATGATCTGCATCTCCGGCGCCAGCGCACTGGACACCGCGTCGCGGATCGCCGTGAAAATATTCATGTTGCGCAGGTCGTAATTGGCGTCGATCGGCCCCGGAATCGGCTTGGCCAGCATCAGCTCGCGCACCGCGTCGCGACGCAGCACGATGTTCAGCACCTCGGCATTTTTCAGCAATTCGTCATTCAGCTCCGGCGCCACCATATCGTCCGGCGTCGCCAGCAACGCCAGCGAGGCCAGTTGCGCCCGTTCCAGCCGTTCCTGCAAAAACGCGATCCGGAAATTCGCCACCGAGGGAATAAAGATCAGCACCTCCGCCATCATCACAAAGAGGATGGAGAGCAGCAGAAACCGTCCCGATAGCGTTTTGTAAAACATGAATTTCCAGAGTCCCTTCGGGCGAATGTAGGCGCTCCGCCCCCCCGCGGCAAGGCGTTAACCCTGTTCACCGCAGCTATTGGCCGGAATCACGCCCTTATGCTAACCTGCGCTTTTTTCCGGAGGGTTCCTTTGCGTATTCCTGTTTTCCTTGCCGCACTCCTGTTTCTCCCGTCCATGGCCGGCGCCACGCCGCCGCAGATCGTCTGGGCCAGCGAGACCCTGTTCGGGTTCACGCCGGACACGCTCTATGTGTTGCGAAACATCGAGGACAACATGGGCCGCCCCACGGCCGAGCAGACCGACATCATGCTGGTGGCACGGGACCGGAAAACCAACCTCGACATCAGGATCCTGCCGGTGGCGCGGATGATCGACCGCGGGTCGGAATACACCTTTATGGGCGAAACGGAACAATTCGCGACCTTGCCGCCGGAAAACCGCATCAATCCTTTCGACGTCATGGCCGCGGAAAAACTGCGTCCGCTGATATCAAAACGCCTGCTGCCACCCGACCTCGATGTCGTCGCGGTAAAAGCCGGCCCCGAGGCCTTTATTATTACCGATTCATATACCGGACAGGGCCGGAATTACACACTGCCCTACGCGGTGATTTCGTCCGCATTCCGGGCAAACCTGAACGCAACCCGCGATGCCATGCCCGCCTATTTCGTCGAGGGCGGCAGCAAGGGTGACGACCTGCTGCGCGATGTGGCGTTCTCCCCTGCCGAGGATTGCACCGTCGAAGGGCTGTCACCGCTTTTCGAAGGCACCGAGAATTACACCACCACACTGGAAACAACCGTCGCGTGGATCATCAATGTCTCGTGCGCCAACGACCGGACAATGGCGGCACACGAGATGTTTTTTGTAACCGCACCGCAGCTCTGGACCGGTTAAATCAACTTGCCCTTCACTCGGTAGCCAAATATATTCCACGGACCGCTTGCTGTTTTGCATCGGACGTTTGCTGCTTTTGCATAATAAATTTATTGTCCGTGCGTATTTTTTGGAGGTTACATTGATTGCTCGCAATACCATTGGCGCGGTTGCGCTTTCCCTTGGCGTTTCGCTTTTTTCCACCGGCACATTTGCCCAGTCGGCTCCGGCCGGTGTTTCCATTGCCGGCGGGACGGAAATTTATTCCGCCGGGTTTTATAAGCCTTCCGGCTACTGGAGAGACAGGACCAACACCACCGAAACATTCCTGACCCTGACATATGACGGACGCGAGGCCGGCACGATCCCCCTCGGCTTTGAACTGGAAGGCCGCTGGACCGACGTCCAGACCTACAAATCCGGCGTTTTCCTTCGGGGCGGTACAGTCACTGCAGCCTATGCCACCGTGTATTATGACAGTGACTATGGCCGTTTTTCAATTGGCCGGACCCGCCCTGTTTTGCTCGACTATCTCGATGTGGTTGCGCCGTCTCTCTCGGCTGCCGGAACCGCTCAAATCGGTTATAACAACTCGGATGTTGCGACCTACTTGCATCGCAACAGCCGGACCTACAGCGGAGTTGAGAGCAACCGCCCGTATTATTCCCTTCGTTATGATTCCCCCTTGATAAACCTCGGGGGCGGGCAACTGCGTTTCGGCATAGAGGACATGCTACAACTGACCGCACAGAACGGGTTTGCCGCCGGTACCAGCTTCTTGTCCGCCGCGCTGCAATACCGCTACAATGATCTGACCCTTGGCGCGAATATCATGCATGCCTCGCAGGCCGGCACCTCTGTCTGGCCGCAAAACACCTATAATATCTCGGCGCGGTATGACACGGGCAAATGGTATGTGGCCTCGCGGTTTACC
>WFTU01000112.1 GCA_015485375.1 Paracoccaceae bacterium
GAAATGCGGGCCGATCTGGTCGGGATTTCGCTGTCGGTCGAGCCTGCCTCCGCCTGCTATGTGCCGCTTGGGCATGTGGAGGGCGATGGCGATCTGTTTGGCGGCTCCGGTCTGGTCAAGGGCCAGATGGACAAGGCGGTGGCGCTGGCGCAACTCAAACCGATGCTCGAGGATCCCTCGATCCTGAAAATCGGGCAGAACATGAAATACGACATGAAGATTCTCCGGCGCAACGGGGTGGATATCGCACCGGTGGATGACACCATGCTGCTGTCCTACGCCATGCGCGGCGGGCTGCACCGGCACGGGATGGATTTCCTGTCGGAAAAATACCTGCACCACAAACCGATCCCGATCAAAACCGTGCTTGGTAGCGGCAAATCGGCGATTACCTTTGACAAGGTGCATATCGACGACGCCGCGCCCTATGCGGCCGAGGATGCGGATATCACGCTGCGCCTGTGGAAAATGTTCAAACCGCAGCTCGCCCCGGCGCAGGTAACGAAAGTTTACGAGACGCTGGAGCGGCCGCTTATTCCGGTGCTGGCAACGATGGAGATGAACGGGATCAAGGTCGATCGCGACCAGCTCTCGCGCATGTCCAATGCTTTCGCGCAGAAAATGGCGGCGCTGGAGGATGAAATCCACAAGCTGGCGGGGCAGGACTTCAATGTCGGATCGCCCAAGCAGCTTGGCGAAATCCTGTTCGACAAGATGGGGATCGAGGGCGGCAAGCGCGGCAAGACCGGCGCCTATACCACCGGCGCGGATATTCTGGAGGATCTGGCCGCCGAGGGGCACGAACTGCCCGCGAAAGTGCTGGACTGGCGGCAGATGTCGAAGCTCAAAAGCACCTATACCGATGCGTTGCAGGAACATATCAATCCGGAAACAGGGCGGGTGCATACCTCCTACATCATTTCGGGGGCTTCCACCGGGCGGCTGGCCTCCACCGATCCGAACCTGCAGAACATTCCTGTGCGCACCGAGGAGGGGCGGCGCATCCGCGAGGCTTTTGTGGCGGATGAGGGCAACCGGCTGCTCAGTCTCGACTATTCCCAGATCGAGCTGCGCATTCTGGCGCATATTGCCGATATAGACAGCCTGAAACAGGCGTTTTACGACGGGCTTGATAGTCACGCCATGACCGCCTCGGAAATGTTCAACGTGCCGATCGAGGGGATGGACCCGTCAATCCGGCGGCGGGCAAAAGCGATCAATTTCGGGGTGATTTACGGGATTTCCGCCTTCGGTCTGGCGCGGAACCTGCGGATTCCACGCGCCGAGGCGCAGAAATTCATCGACACCTATTTCGAGCGTTTCCCCGGGATCCGCGAATACATGGACAAGACCGTGGCCTTCGCCAAGGAGCATGGCTACGTCGAGACCCTGTTCGGGCGGCGCGTCCATACACCGGAAATCAACGCCAAAGGCCCGCACGCGGGTTTTGCCAAACGCGCCGCGATCAACGCGCCAATTCAGGGAACAGCCGCCGATATCATCCGCCGCGCCATGATCCGCGTGCCGGAGGCTATCGCGCATCTTCCGGCGAGAATGTTGCTACAGATCCACGACGAACTGATTTTCGAGGTGCCCGAGGCCAGCGTCGACAAAACAACCGAAGTGGTGCGCAAGGTCATGGAAAATGCCCACAAGCCCGCCGTACATCTGAACGTGCCGATTGTCGTTGATGCCGGATCAGGCAAAAACTGGGCCGAAGCGCACTAGCAGACCCGCCGCACATCGTTGGGTTTCCACGCAAAGCGGTTGAGGTCGATGAACAGCGCCATAACACGGCGGGTTTTTCCCGCATCGTTCCGGATGGCGGCAAAATTGACCGAGGCCCAGACCTCCTGCCCGTCCTTGCGCCAGAAACTGCGTTCGGTGTGAACCATTTCTCCGCCGGAAATGCGCTGCCATTCGCGCTTGTCGGCCATGCTCGCCTGCGCATCGCGACGGCACAGGCTGAAATAGTCCTGCTTCAGAATTTCACTGTCGCTGAAACCGAACATCTCCAGCGCGTTGCTGTTTGCATCGACAACCATCCCTGCGCCATCAAACCAGACCAGCGATTGCGAGGCATCAAGCGCATCCATCAGCCCCCGCCGCTCGATACGGTTCGCCTGCCCGCGATCACGCTTTGCCGAAAACATCTTTCCCATACCTTTCCTCCTTCGCTCATCGTCACCCTGACAACGATTCGCTAAGGAAAGGTTAGAAAATTCATTAAAAGTCGCTGGCTATGCCCTTTTTTTCCCAATCACCGAAACGCACCGGCTCCGGCCCGTCGCGCCCGCCCAGTTCCTCGGGCAGGTCCAACGATTTGGCTTTGGAACGCCGCTCGGCGGCCTCTTTCAAGGCGCGTTTGGCGATTTCGGCCTTTTTGGCCTCTTTTTCTGCGGGGGTCTGTGACATATATCCAATATGCCCACGGGCAGATATTTCGCAAGAGGTAGAGTGATGAATTTCTTCAAGACCATGTTGTTGCTCGCGGCATTGACCGCGGTGCTGATGGGGGCAGGGTATCTGATTGGCGGCACGACAGGCGTGACGATCGCTTTTTTGTTCGCGCTCGGGACCAACGCTTTTGCCTACTGGAACTCCGACAAGATGGTGCTGAAAATGTATGCGGCGGAACCGGTGACCCGTGCTGCCATGCCCGACATTTACGATATGGTGGCAAGGCTGGCGAAGGACGCAGGTTTGCCGATGCCCAAGGTCTATATCATCAACCAGTCCCAGCCGAATGCCTTTGCCACCGGTCGCAATCCCCAGAATGCGGCAGTGGCCATGACAACCGGAATCCTGCAACTACTGTCCCGCGAGGAACTGGCCGGTGTTCTGGCGCACGAACTGGCACATGTGAAGAATCGCGATACGCTCACCATGACCATTGCGGCAACGGTGGCGGGGGCGATCTCCATGCTCGCGCAATTCGGCCTGTGGTTCGGTGGCGGGCGCGACCGGAACGGGGCGGGCATCATCGGCGTGATACTGGCCGCGCTTCTGGCGCCCTTCGCCGCGATGATGATCCAGATGATGATCTCGCGCACACGGGAATACTCGGCGGACCGGCTGGGCGCGGAGATCAGCAAGAACCCGTTAGGGCTTGCCTCGGCGCTCAGAAAGATATCTATCGGGGCGCAGCAGGTGGAGATGCCTGCGGCGGAGCGCAATCCTGCCTCGGCCTCGCTGTTTATCGTCAACCCGC
>WFTU01000113.1 GCA_015485375.1 Paracoccaceae bacterium
ATCAACATCATCGGTCGGGCAATTATCGATCTGGCCGACGAGGTTGCGCTGCAACTGGATCGTCCGGAATATTACGGCGAGCGCACGGCGCAGTCTCCACAAAACCTGCAGCTGACGGCCGAAGCGCCGGGCGCCAGCCTGTTTGTCGGCCTTGGCAATGTCGGGGATACGGTTGGCTTGCATGCCGACAATATCGACGCGAAGCTTTATGATCCGACGCCGGACAACAACCTGCGTATGGTCATCGATGATCCGAACGGCGATTTTGCCGAAACGGTCGATGTCAACGTTATCGGCGATGGTCCGGTCCTGACGCTGGCAGATCCGTTCGAGGATGTGCGCCCCTATCTGGTCGGCCGCGACCTGTCTTCGGGTCTGCTGTTCCTTGATGTGGCGCGTATCGGCACCGGACAGGTGACACATGCCGGACCGGGATTTGTCGGGGATGATATTGTCATCAACGGCGACGTCTGGTTCCGCCAGCGCAGCTTCGACCTCTATGCACAGATCGATTATCGCGAGCTGTCGACCGTGGATGATGCACAGATCTACGCGCTCAATGATGGTGCGCTCAGCTTCACCATCTTCGGTGAGCTGATCCTGACCACCGATAATGTTCTGGTCCTGAACCGCAAACTTGGCGGGATGGACCTGAACGGCGGTATGGGCTTTGCCTTCGAGGTCGGGGTCGAGACCGGTATCCTCGGCAACCCGTTCCTGCGCAACCTCGGTCCGGCGGGCGTGATCCTGCCGCTGTTCGTGGCGCCGGACGCCGAAGAGAAGGACGATCTGAACGGGCCGCTGCGCCTGCCGCTGATCGTCGCGCAGGCTTCCCCGCTTTAGGGGGCGTCAGAGGGCTGGCCGGAGGTTTTGCGCTACAGCTCCGCTGCCAGCCGCACGCCCTGATTGATCGCGCGCTTGGCGTCGAGTTCTGCCGCCACATCCGCGCCGCCAATGACGTGGGGGGTCCGGCCTGCGGCTTCCAGTGCGTCGGCAAGTGAGCGTTCGGGGAGTTGGCCCGCGCAGAGGATGATGGTGTCCACTTCCAGCAGTTGCGGGTTTTCGTGCGCTTCGCCGGTGGAGATAACCAGCCCCTCGGGGGTGATTTCCTCGTAGTTCACGCCGCCGATCATCTGCACCCGTTTCATTTTCAATTCGGCGCGGTGGATCCAGCCGGTGGTTTTGCCGAGACCTTTGCCGAGTTTCTGCGCCTTGCGTTGCAGCAGGGTGACCTGCCGGACGGGCGGCTCCGGTTGCGGGCCTTCGGGGGCGAGGCCGCCGGGGGTTTCGGACGGATCGCCGACGCCCCATTCCTGTTTCCATTCCTCGAGGTCCAGCGTCGGGCTGTCGTCGGTGACCAGATATTCGGCCACGTCGAAACCGATGCCGCCCGCGCCGATGATGGCGACGCGCTGGCCGACCTCGGCCTTGTCGCGCAGCACGTCGATGTAGCTGAGCACGTTCGCGCCGTCCTGCCCCTTGATCTGCGGGTCGCGCGGGGTGACGCCGGTGGCGATGACGATTTCGTCGAAGGCGATCAGGTCGTCGGCGGTGACGCGCTGGCCGAGGTGCAGGGTGACGCCTGCGACCTCGATCATACGGGTGTAGTAGGCGACGAGGGTGTGGAATTCCTCTTTGCCCGGCACCTGTTTGGCCATGTTCAGTTGCCCGCCGATCTTGTCGGACTGGTCGAACAGGGTGACCTTGTGTCCGCGCCCGGCGGCGGCGATGGCGGTAGAGAGGCCGGCGGGGCCTGCGCCGACAATGGCGACGGTTTTCGGGGTCGCGGCCGGTTCCAACACCAGCTCGGTTTCGTAACAGGCCAGCGGGTTGACCAGACAGGTGGAGGTTTTGAGCGAGAACGTGTGGTCGAGGCAGGCCTGATTGCAGGCGATGCAGGGTGCGATCTCGTCAGCGCGCCCCGTTGCGGCCTTCGCCACGAAGTGCGGGTCGGCGAGGAACGGACGGGCCATCGACACCATGTCGGCGCAGCCCTCGGCCAGAACGGATTCGGCGACGGCGGGGGTGTTGATGCGGTTGGAGGTGATGACGGGGATGGAGACCTCGCCCATCAGTTTTTGCGTCACCCATGTGAAGGCGGCGCGCGGGACCGAGGTGGCGATGGTGGGGATGCGGGCCTCGTGCCAGCCGATGCCGGTGTCGATGATGGTGGCGCCTGCGGTTTGAACCGCTTTGGCAAGCTGCACGACCTCGGGCCATGTGGAGCCGTTCGGGATCAGGTCGATCATCGACAGGCGATAGATGATGATGAAATCGGGGCCGACGGCTTCGCGGACGCGCTTCACGACCTCGACCGGCAGGCGCATGCGGTTTTCATAGGGGCCGCCCCATTC
>WFTU01000114.1 GCA_015485375.1 Paracoccaceae bacterium
ACCGCGCCCTGGGCCGTGCCGGCGAGGAACGCGTGTTGGCCCACGAGCGGGCCACGCTCAAGGCCGCCGGGCGGGATGACCTGGCGCGCAAGGTGCGATGGGTGTCGGAGGAGGATGGCGACGGTGCGGGTTATGACATTGCCAGCTTCGCACCGGATGGCCGGCCCCGTCTGATCGAGGTGAAGACGACGAATGGCTGGGAGCGCACACCGTTCCACATCACCCGCAACGAACTGGCCGTGGCCGAGGAGCGGCGCAAGGAATGGTGTCTTTTTCGGCTCTACCGATTTTCGCGCGAGCCGAAGGCCTTCGAACTACGCCCGCCGCTTGACGCGCATGTCTCGCTGACGCCGACGACGTTTCAGGCGAGCTTTCATTGAAGGCAAAGTTAAAACTTCCTCACGAAAAGAGGTAACCAAACCTCGTCTCCAGCTTATCTTCGAGGCCAGCCAAAGAGGCTGAGTCGGAATCGTTGCCCTTTGAGATAGCTTTGACTTGCGTATCGATGTCGGCGGCTATCTCTTTGAGTTTCCTTTGAATCGGAGCCAGGGCTGGGCTGGTGGAAGCGCCCTTGACCGCCGTGCGCGCAGCAAATCTGGCTGTGGCGAGATAGTCGAGAACGCGGGTGTGTTCGGCTTCATCCGCTTCTACATCGAGCAACTGGAGGGCGCGGATCGTGCCGAAGTGCTGCAAGAGCAGACGGCCGATCAGGCGGGGCCACTCGGTACCATCCTTTGAGTTCAGCGTGAGCACCTGATGCGCCCGCGATGCGCCCGATATCGGCACCGCGCTTGCCATGACAACCTGGAGCAAGGCGCGCAGTCTGACGAGCTCGGCAGTGGTGATCCTCTTTTCCTTCAACGATGCGGTCCGCTTTTCGAATGACTTGACGGCTTCCAGGAACTTCCTTGCTGTCGCCTTTGCGCGTGCGCGCTGCGCAGATTTTCCTTGCTTGGAAACAGAGTTATCGTGACTTTCCGCCGTATTCTCGTCGTCTTGCGAAGGCTCGGTCGTGCGAAGATCCGTGGAGGCATCCTGCATCAAGGCGCGTTCGTCCGCCTCTGAAAAATCTTCGGATACCAATCCCACGAGACGGTTCAAGCAGGCGTTGATAACGCTGGCTGCGTTTTCTCCCCGGCCAGCGACCCAATGGGGACGATGTTGATCCTGCTCAAGAGCACGATTTCGGGCTTGCACGAATGCTTCATATGGAAGGACCTTGTGGTCCTTGTTTTCCGAGTCGGTCGATGTTTCTTTCGCGTGCGGTTTGCTCTGGGCAGATATTTCATTCTGAGAAGGATCGTCGAGCATCTCCAATTCGTTCAACGCCTCGAGAATGGTCAGGTCCTCCTGCTCCAGTTCTTCCAGTTCATCAATAATCCTGCGTTTGCGTCCCCGCTGTACGGGACGCGTTGACGAGGCCAGCACATCGAGATCTATCACGTATGTTGGCGCGGAGCGGGTGCCATCCGTCGCCACGACCACCGCAAGCCGAGGGCGCGGCAAATCTGGATCAATTTCCCAGTTTTTGCCCGAGGCGGCACCGATCTCGAGAACCTGGCCTGTCTCCGACCCGTCCCGGTCGAGAAGCCGGATTTCACGTGCGTCGAAGGCGCCGTGCACCGGCGGCCGCCATGTCAGCCTACGCGCGTGCAACTCGAATGTGCCAGCGTCTGCCGGATCGGGCGGGGACGAGAGTACAGATGCCCTTTGATCTTTCGGTGGAAGGTCCGAGAACTGCAGGGGGTGGTCCTCATATCCCTCCAACCCAAGCGTGGTCAGAGCGGCGCCGCGGGTGACGCGCTTGTAGATTCCTGCCTCGGCATTGCCATTGGACGCCTCGGGCCCGAGCAGTGCCGGAAACGAGCAGTTCATGCTGCCTGATATGACGTGATCCCACGTCGCGCCCCGTGCGAGGAAAAGTTTCGCGTGGACGAACCTCGAGGACCCATCAACGGCGGCATTGAAAAGCCTCAACTTGTCATACCGCGTCACGCTCTCCACCGGGAATTGCCCCGCCGAAGGCTGCACAAGCAGATCGGTTTCAGGATTTCCAAGAGCGACGCGAAGCCGCCTGAGCCCTTCTAACCCTTCATCCCAGAACGGCGAAATCACGATCAGCCGTTCGATCGGATCTCCGCCGATCGCCTCTACGATCTGCCCAAGGATGGCTTCGTCTGGCCGGTCGATGATTAGCTTCAAATCCTCCAGATTTTCACTTGTTTCATCAAGATACGCCGTCTGCAGCCATCGCGACTGCCTGAATGCACGCTCGAGTGCGGAAGGAAACCACGGATCGTCGCTGGGAACGTGACCCGCGATATAGCGCAGAGCTTGCCCGAAAATGTGCAAGTATTCCGGCCGCTCGGCAGAATATGGAATGTCGGCAATCAGTTCACGATTTCCGCCCAGCCCCAAGCCCGTGAGGTTGGCCGAACCAATCAGCAAGCGGCCCTTGTCCGCTCCGCTCAGCAACGTGATTTTGGGATGAAACGCGCCTGGCACGGAAATCTTGACGACATGATAGAGCGTGCCGGCAAAGCGCGGCGGACCGAATTCGTCAAAGCTGGTGTTCACCATGCCCCGGTCTGCCAACACCGAAATATTCCGGCACCCAGCGCCCCTCAGGCGCGGGAACGGCACATCCTCGAACGACTGAGCAGAAAAAGCGTAAGTCGTCAAAAACGCGGAGTCGTATCCGCTTTCTCCAAAAACGTCGTAGTATTTCATTGCCGCTCGATTTCACTCAAACCCAACGTCGTCGGACCGTCATCATCCAGCAATTTTGCGTCTCTCAGGAACTGGACCGCCTGGTCGATCCGCGGACTGCTCGGGGAAACCGTGAAGCCGGCGCGGTATCGCAGCATGCCGTCGTCCGGCTCCAGCAGAAAGGTATAGGCCCTCTGATTGCGGAATTTTTGCGACGCAACCCAAAGATGCCGTTTGATGATCCTTTCGGAAATTATTGCGCTCAATGCCGACCCGGCCGGACGGTCCAGGAGGCTATCGAAATAGCGCAGCTCCGTGGCGTATGAACGGAAGTGGTCCGCCGCGCGGAGCCATCGCATGGTCTCGGCACGATAGTCATCGCGTTTTGCCCATAGCGCGCCGATCAGTTCGAGCGCGGCGCGGATTTCGTCCACGTCCTCACTTGTCTTCTCGGCATCCAAGAGTCTGGCCTGCGCATTCTTGGCGGTCGTTTCCGGCGTGGCTTTCGCGGAAAGGGCGGTAAGCGTGTCGGACCACGATTTTGTCGCATCGATTCCGGCGAACTCGGCAATGTCTGCCACAAGCGTGGCTAGAGGTTGGCGACTGAAAGGAGCGCGGTTCAGTATGCGCAACCCGGCCGACAAAATACCCTCATAGGCCAGACGCATGAGGTCGCTTGCCTGATACAGAGACCAGAGCCCCAAAACCTCGTTGTCGTCATCGGAGCGGTCACGATCATTCGTTTCGAACCATGCCCATTTGGCGTCTTCTGCGCGGGGCGCCCGACCGAGGGCTTTGGATAGTTCCAGAAGCTTGAGCAGAGTTTGACGTCGAAGGGCGTCGGACGCACCGGCATTCTGTTGCCTGCCGGTCAATATCGCAACGAGGGCTTCCTGCTCCGGGCTCCCTTCGCGGATGCGAGAGGGCTTTAAGGGAGCGAGCCGATCCAAATCTCCAACGGTGACGCGACCTGCTTCGACCGCGGCAAGGAATACTTCGGCCAGATCGCCCAATTCGTTCCGCAGCGCTTCCGCCAGAGGCATGGCCGCGTTCAAGCAATATGGAATCGGAAGATCGGGATCATCCATGCGGATGAGATTCATTTCGCGCAACTGGCTGGCGTAAATGCCGCCAAATGCGCCACCCTTGTTCTTCAGGTACCGATTGTCAGGGCTCGCATCGGGAGCCGCGCCGTCCGCGAATTCGATGATCTGGTCCGTACTCGGGTCGCTGCCGATGCCACTCACGACGCGCAAAGCCCATTCGATTCCAGCGACACCTGGTTCATAGTCGCCACGCGCGCATATCAGCGCTAAGAGGGCTTCGGCACGCCGCTGGAAGATCCGGAAATCCTCCATAGCGGTGCTACCGCTTCGGCGCGCGTAGGCGTCGAGAAGCCAAGGAAAAAACGAATAATAGCGCAAACGCAAAGTGATGGTACTGATTCCAGGCAAGAGAGACTGATAGACGACCTCTATGGGTCGTTGCATCCCCAACGGATCAAGGCCCGTGACCTGACCAAGTTCGGTCCATTGGGGAAAGCCAGGCTCAATTTCATTCTGGTCAAGCAATTCGATCTACTCCACTCGTCACATGCAACTGAGAGTAGAACTTTGAAACTGTCATTGGAATAGGGGTTGGTTTCAATTTCCCTCAAACACCCTCTCCACCTGTTCCTCCCACGGCAGCGAGGCGATCAGGCACAGCTCATAGATGGTGATCGCGCAGGGTTCGCGGCGGACGACGAGGCGTTCGAGCACCTCGGGCGCCAGCCAGGCGAGGCGCGTGAGGCGGCTGAGGTAGCGGTCGGAGAGGCCCTCGTCGG
>WFTU01000115.1 GCA_015485375.1 Paracoccaceae bacterium
ATGTCTATACTGTGGATACGCTCGTTACTGCTTCGGATCGCACTATGGGACCCAACGAGGCCGAGGCCGTTGCCTTTGTCGACAACAGTCTGGCCTTTCCCGACAATGTTCTGAGTTTTGTCGATATCGGCGGCGGCACCACCAATATCACCGCGGTTGCCGGACCGGCGGCGGGGGCGACCTCGGTGAATATTCCGGCATCGCCCAACGAGCAGTCGATCCAGTGGGATATCTGGGGCAACCGCATTGACGGCCCCTATACCGAAGGAACATCGGTGACGTGTTTTGCTGCCGGCACCCGTATCGATACGGCGAATGGTCTCTGTCCGGTTCAGGATTTGTTCACGGGGGATCTGGTGCGCACCTCAGATCACGGCCTTCAGGCGATCCGCTGGATCGGCTCTGCCAGAGTCGCCGCCGAAGGGAACTTCGCTCCCGTGGTTATCACCGAAGGTGCGCTCGGGAACGAGCGTGATCTGGTGGTATCGCCGCAGCATCGCATGTTGTTGTCGGGCTGGAAAGCGGAGCTGTTGTTCGGGGAGCCGCAGGTGCTGTGCGCCGCGATCCATCTGGTGAACGGCGACACGATCTATCGGCGCGAGGGCGGCGAGGTGGAATATTTCCACATGATGTTCGATTCCCATGAAATCGTTTTTTCCGAGGGCTGCCCCTCCGAAAGCTTCTTCCCCGGAGAGACGGGCATGGGCGTTCTGGACGAGGCCACGCGCGAGGAAATCTTCACCTTGTTCCCCGAACTGCGCAAGGACCTGTCGAGCTATGGCCCGACCCGTTGCATGACGCTGAAAAGCCACGAGGCTCGCGCGCTTACGCAATAGTTGGCAGCGGCGGAAAATGGGCCTATCCTTGCCCTGAACGGCAAGGAGGACTCCTATGAAAATCATCTGGCTCGGCCATGCAGGCTTTCGTATCGAGATCGGGGACCAGATTCTGCTGGTCGACCCGTGGCTGGCAGGCAACCCGATGTTTCCGGAGGAACGGCGCGCCGAAGCGATCGCGGGGGCGACCGCCATTCTGGTCTCGCACGGGCACGGCGACCATTCGGCGGATGCGCTGACCATATCGAAGGAGCTTTCGATCCCTGTCGCGGGGATTTACGACCTGATGTCATGGTGGCAGGGCAAGCACGGCACCGGGGTCATCGGCTTCAACAAGGGCGGCACGATTGCGCTGGGCGATGTTTCGGTGACCATGGTGAACGCGGCGCACAGTTCCTCGGTCGCCGGTGACGACGGGCCGGTTTATGCGGGACACGAGAGCGGCTTCATGATCGCGGGCGAGGGGCGGACGATCTATTTTTCCGGCGATACCGATGTGATGGCGGATATGGCGGTGTTTCAGGACCTGCACACACCCGATATCGGCATTCTGAGTGCGGGCGGGCATTTCACGATGGACATGAAGCGCGCGGCCTATGCGGCGCACAAGTTCTTCGATTTCAAGACCCTGATCCCCTGCCACTACCGCACTTTCCCGTTGCTGGAGCAGTCGGCCGAGGCGCTGGTGGCGGCGCTGCCGGAGGTGGAGGTGATCGAGCCGGAGGTGCTGGAAGCGATCAGCCTGTAACGGTTTCTTAAGCAAACGCCTGTATAAGGATTCGCACTGAGCGAGGCGGACTATCAATCCGTGGGTTTATCGCGCCGGAAAAATGTTAATCCAGACGTTGCGGAGATCGCAACACCTACCAAACCGCCCGATGGTTGCGCCGATTAGCAACCGGCTATGTCAGCAACGGGCTTGGCATCGGGCATCCGGCGCGGTTCTCCCGTCCTCATCCCCTCACAGACGATCCTGAACCCGGATAGTCGAAACCAGAGGCCAAAGCGGCTTCCCCCGAGAATTCCGACGCAAATGGTGCCGTTTCAGGGCGAGTGCCAGTTTTTTTGTGCCTTTTTTGCGGATTGCGCGTAGGGTCGGGGGACAAAAAGGGGAAAACACATGAAAAACTATGTTCTGATTTATCGCGGCGGGCCGAAGTTCGCCTCGCGCGAGGAAGGGGCGGCCTATATGGAGAAATGGAAGGCGTGGATGGACGGTATGGGCGACGCGGTGGTCAATCGCGGCGCGCCGTTCGGCCGGACCATGATCGTCAATGCCGACGGTGCCAGCGAGGGCGGCGGGGCCAGCGGCTATACCGTATTGCAGGCCGAGGATATGGATGCGGCGCTGGCGTTGGTGAAGCCCTGCCCGCACACGGCCTTCGGCTCGATCGCGGTGGCCGAGGCGATGGATATGTCGATGTAGGCTAGCGCCGCGTCGCAAAAAAATCCCGCAGCAGTTCCGCCGACTCTTCCTCGCCTATGCCTGCGTAAACCTCCGGTTTGTGGTGGCATTGGGGGTGGCTGAAAATTCGCGGGCCTTGCTCCACGCCGCCGGATTTCGGGTCGGGGGCGCCGTAGTATACCCGTCTGATGCGCGCGGCGCTGATGGTGGCGGCGCACATGGGGCAGGGTTCCAGTGTGACGTAAAGGTCCATGTCCGGCAGGCGCTCGCTCGACATCAGGCGGCATGCCTCGCGGATCACCAGCATCTCGGCGTGGGCCGAAGGGTCGGACAGTTCGCGCGTGCGGTTGCCGGCCATGGCCAGCACGCAGCCGTCCTGCACGATCACCGCGCCCACCGGCGTTTCGCCGCGATGGGCGGCGGCGCGGGCCTCGGTCAGGGCGAGGTCCATATATGTGGTGAATTCGCTCATGCTGCCCCTTTGCTTTCACTGACCCCTGTTGTATGCCCCAGACATGACAGAAAAGAAACATGAAGGCGAGCGGATCGCCAAGCGATTGTCGCGCGCGGGGGTTGCCTCGCGTCGCGAAGTGGAACGTATGATCGAGGCGGGGCGTGTGAGCGTCAACGGCAAGGTGCTGGAATCCCCGGCGCTGAACGTGCTGCCCTCGGACCGGATTCTGGTGGACAACAAACCGGTGGCGGTGGCGGAGCCGGCGCGGCTGTGGCGCTACTACAAGCCCAAGGGGCTGGTTTCGACCAACAACGACGAAAAGGGGCGCGAGACGATTTTCGACCGCCTGCCGGACGATTTGCCCCGCGTGATGACGGTCGGGCGGCTCGACCTCAATTCCGAGGGGCTGTTGCTGCTGACCAATGACGGCGAGTTGAAACGGCGGCTGGAGCTGCCCTCGACCGGATGGGTGCGCAAGTACCGCGTGCGGATCAACGGCTATCCGACCAATGAAACGCTGGAGCCGCTGCGCAAGGGTGTGACCATCGAGGGCGAGCGCTTCCAGCCGATGAGCGTGGTTCTGGACCGCCAGCAGGGGGCGAATGCCTGGCTGACGATCGGGCTGCGTGAAGGCAGGAACCGCGAGATCCGGCGGGCCATCGAGAGCCTCGGCATGACCGTGAACCGGCTGATCCGCATTTCCTACGGGCCGTTCCAGCTGGCGGAGATGAAACTGGGCGAGGTGGATGAAATCCGGCCCAAGGTGTTGCGCGACCAGCTCGGCATCGAGCGCCCCGCGCCGGTGGAACGCAAGGTGGCGGCGACCAAGCCCACGGGACCACGGGTGCGCGCGGTGCGTCCCGGCTCGGCCAGTCCGGGGATTTCGTTGCGGGGCAAGAAGCGGGGTGGTAAAACCCGCAAGAAATGATTGCACGGGAGATTTTGTATGAAACTGTTGATTGGCGCAATTTCGGCGCTCGGGTTTGCGGCGACTGCCGCTGTGGCGCAGGTGGGGTTGCTGACCTCCTATGCGGGGTTTCAATATACCGAGAGCGTGAACGGCAGCGGGACGGTTCTGACCTCCACCTATCCGAAGGCGTTTTTTATCGGTGAAGGGGTGAATATGGATCTGGTGGTGCAGGTGGAGAAAATCTACCTCGGCAAGGATTGCGATGCCTACCACGATATCTATGGCAAGGGCGTCTGGTCCTGGGCGAACGGCGGCGTCATGGTCGAGTTTCCGGCCGAGACCTTTGTCTTTCCCAAGCAGGAACTGCGGGAATATTACGAGAAGTGCAACCAGTGGAACCGGTGAGCGCGCCTATTAGCATTTGCTCGCCAGCACCGCGATCTGAGCGTCGAGGGCATTGGCGCGCAGCGTGAGTTCGGCGGTGCGGTTCCAGAGCGGGGCGACCTTGTTGATATAGTTCTCGTAGGCACGGAAAAGCCGCTCTTTTCCGGCCACTTGCAATTCGTCATAAAGGTTGCGGAGATTGTCCAGTGTCTTGTCCAGGCTGCGCATCCGGCCGGTAAAGTCGGTTGTGCTCAAGCCGTCGCGACGTTCCTGTTCGCGCGCATTATAGAGTTCGACGAAAAGGCTTCCGAGGCGGCTCCACGAGCGTTTCACCTGTTCGGCTTCGGCTTTGTTTTCCGACAGGATTGTTGCGCGCTCGTCCTCGTAGATTTGGCCAATCTCGCTCTGGCGGGTTGCAACGGCCTGCATCTCCTGACCGATCTGTGCCCGTTCCTCCAAGGCCTTGGCAAGCGCTTGACAGGCAACATTGTTTTCGCTGGTGCCCGACGGGGGCGGACCCTCGCCGATTGGCGGTTCGGTCACAAATCCGCCTTCGGGCGTTCCTCCGGCGGGCGGTAGCGGGAATGTCCCTGGCGGTCCGAATTCCGTGTCCTCGCCGAGCGGCAGTTCGATTACAGTGCCACCTTCGGGTTTTCCTCCGGCGGGAGGCTGCGGGAATGTCCCCGGCGGTCCGGATTCCGTG
>WFTU01000116.1 GCA_015485375.1 Paracoccaceae bacterium
AGGTTACCGTGGCGCCCATGATGGCCTCCATCAGCATCTTGCGGGAAAATCCGCCCGACAGCCATGCCAGCAGGATCGAGAACATCACCCCCAGCGCCGCCGCATCCGTGGGCGAGGCGATACCGGCATAGATTGAACCGATCACAGCCGCAATCAGAAGCAGAACGGGGATCAGACGGCGCGAGGCCTTGATCTTCTCCATCAGGGTATAGGTATCGGTTTCTTCGGGAATGGCCGAGGGGTTCATCAGGGCGCGCAGGATGACGTAGCCGCCAAACAGCGCCACCAGCATGAGGCCCGGCAGGATACCGGCGATGAACAGCCGCGCAATCGACTGGTCGGTGGCCACGCCGTAGACAATCAGGATGATCGAGGGCGGGATCAGCAGCCCCAGCGTGGCGGAACCGGCCAGCGTGCCGATCACGAGGCGCTCGGGGTAGCCGCGCCTGGTCAGTTCCGGCACCGACATCTTGCCGATGGTCGCGGCAGTGGCGGCCGAAGATCCTGAAACGGCGGCGAAGATGGCGCAGCCGATAATGTTGACGTGCAGCAGGCGGCCGGGCAGGCGGGTCAGCCACGGCGACAGGCCCTTGAACATATCCTCGGACATGCGAGAGCGCAGCAGGATTTCTCCCATCAGGATAAACAGCGGCAGCGCGGCCAGCGCCCAGGCGTGGCTCTGCCCCCAGACGGTGGTGGCCAGCACCTGCCCGACAGGGGCGGAGGCGAAGAACACCATGGCGAACAGGCCGACGGACAGCAGCGCAATCGCCACCCAGACCCCCGCAGCCAGCAGGCCGAGCAGCACCACCAGCAGGGTGAGCATAATGACGGGATCGGACATTATTCGCGCTCCTGATGTTCAAGCACCGGCGCGCGGTTTTTCAGGGTGCGCACAAACAGATCGACAAAGGCGATGGTCAGGATGACCAGCCCGCCGGAGACCGCCAGTTGCGGGATCCAGATCGGGATGGCGATGATGCCGAAAGACAGGTCGCCGTAATCCCAGGATTCGTAATTCAGCCGGATCATGTAGTAGCTCATGTATCCCGCCATAGCGCCGCCGAGTGCCAGCGAGAACAGCTCCGCCAGCAACCGCGGCTTGCCACCGAAGGTCTGGATCAGCAGGGTTACACGGATATGCCCGCCCTTGTTGAGCGTATAGGCCAGCGCCAGAAACGAGGCCGCCGCCAGCGAGAAACCGGCGAAATCGGCGTAGGAAGGAATGGTATAGGCATATTGCGCCCCGAAAATCTTGGTCACCAGATTCAGCACCACCTGCGCCGAGACGACCAGACAGATCACCACGATGAATCCGGCGGCGGCAACACCGCTGGCCTGATACAACATGTCGAGGAATTTGCGCATTTCACCCGTCCTGTGGAAAACGGGCCGGACAATTGCCCGGCCCGCCTGTGATCAACGATCAGTTGGCCTGATAGGCCTCGATGACCGCCAGCGCCTCGGGGCTGGCGTTGGTCTCCAGCTCGGCGAGCATTTTCGCGCCGATCTCTTTCAGACCCGCGATCAGTTCCGGCGAGGGATCGACAATGTTCATGCCGTTCTCGGCCATCACAGCGGTTTTCGCAGCGGCTTCAGCCTTGCTCATCTCCCAGCCGCGCGCTTCGGCGGTGGCAGCAGCGAGCAGGATCGCGGCCTGTGTTTCCTCGTCCAGACGATCAAACTCGGCCTTGTTCACCACAACGATGTTCTTCGGCACCCAGGCGTTGATCGGCGTGTAGTAGGACACGAAATCCCATGCCTTGGAACTGGCACCGGTGGAGGGCGAGGTGATCATCGCCTCTACCTGACCGGTGGCGAAAGCCTGCGGGATATCCGGTGCCTCGACCTGTGTCGGAGCAGCCCCGGCGAGGGTTGCGAACTCTTCCAGTGCCGCGTTATAGGCGCGGAATTTCAGGCCGGACAGGTCTGCCACGGTCTTGATCTCGTTCTTGGTGTAAAGACCCTGCGCCGGCCACGGAACGGCGAACAGCGGCATCAGGTTCTGTTCGGCGAGCAACTCGGTGATAACCGGTTTCTGGGCGGCCCAGAGCTTTTCGGCCTCGTCATAGCTGGCAGCCAGGAACGGCAGCGAGTCCAGACCGAAGGCGGCGTTCTCGTTGGCCAGACGCGACAGGAAGAATTCCCCGATCGGCACCTGACGCGAGCGCACGGCGTTCTTGATGTCGGCGTGCTTGAACAGCGAACCGGCGGAATGCACGGTGATCTTGAGGCTGCCACCCGTGGCCTCCTCCAGATCCTTGGCGAACTCGATGATATTCTGCGTGTGGAACACCGCGTCCGAATAGGGCGTCGGCATGTTCCATTCCTGCGCCTGTGCGGCGGTTACGCTGAACGCAACGGCGGCACCGGCCAGAATTCCAGTAAGTTTATTCATGATTGTTTCCTCCCGAAACCATGATTCAGTGAGTCGGCACTATAGCACCGGCTCCGAATTTTTTCTTGAAAGGATACGTTGGTATTTTATCGACAAATTGTCAACGTTTAGTTTGCGGTCCTAGATTTCCGGCGGCCAGACGCGCATCGCCTCGGACTCTATCCACCCTTGCACCCAGTCCGGCAGGGGCGGATTCCACTCCGGTTCACCCAGTTCGGCCACCACTTCGTCGCTCGGCACAATCCCCTTCGGACCTGTCACCGCCAGCCGGTAAAGCGCCGAGGATGTCGCCTCGCCATTCTTCCACATGCTCTGCTGGACATAGAAAAACCGCGCATCCCGCCCGATGGCGGCCGAGCGGATTTCCAGCTTGTCGAACAGGGTCACGCGCCGCCGGTAGCGCACCGAGGATCCCGCCACCGTCAGCCCCCATTTCCGCCGTTTCAGCGCCGCCAGCAATCCGATGCGCTGCGCCAGCGGAATCCGCCCCAGATCATAGAGCGTCAGCGTGCGCCCGTTGTTCAGCTCTGCCCACATATCCAGATCGACCGGATGGCAATAATGGCGCGAGACATGCACCCCGCCGAGCGCCAGCGGCGGGTCGTTGCGGTGCTTGAACATCTGGTAGAACATGCGGATGAAAGGATACATGCGGACCTCCTGCCACGGGGATGGCATATCGGGCGCGGCCACGGCAAGCGCTGACGTGGCGTTCCGGCGCAGCGCGGCGGAAAAATCGGGCCTTGTGGTTTGGCGGTCCGGTGACTAACTCTATGCCCGAAACTGTCATAAGGTGAAAAAATGGGCTCTCTGTTCGGTATCCTCAATCTGCTGCTTGATCTGGTGTATTATGTGGTGATCGCCCATGTCATCATGAGCTGGTTGATCAGCTTTCAGGTGCTGAACATCTATCAGCCCATCGTCAACCAGATCTGGCGCGGCCTGACACAGGTGCTGGAGCCGCTCTACAAGCCGATCCGCAAGGTTCTGCCCAGCGTTGCGGGTATGGACCTGACACCGCTGGTGGTGCTGATCGGCATCATGGTGCTGCGGGTCATCCTGCGCAACAACGCCGCCTATCTGATGTAGCTATCACGCCTTGCGAAACGGCGGAATATCCGGCATGAAGGCGCCACTGACTTGCGCGGCCAAGGCCCCTTAGCTCAACTGGATAGAGCGGCTGACTTCTAATCAGCAGGTTGGGGGTTCGAGTCCTCCAGGGGTCACCAGCAAAGATGTCGCCGGAGTTTTCCGGATTGTGGATTATTGGCCCGGATTCAGCCTAGAAAGCGTAAGCCGCTCCAATCCTCACCGAAAAAGCCGAGTTAAAGGTTGCTACATCGCCGGTGCGCCCACTACCGTTCCCAGAGATATCGACGCTATCGTCGAAGACATAGTACAGACCCTCAAGCCGTACGCTGAACTTGTCCGAGATCGCGTATTCGACACCGGCGCCGACAACGCCACCAAGCTTCGAGAATGCAAACCTGTCGAACTGGCTGGAATCCGGCGTTTCGAAAGTGGCGCCTGTTGCATTGCCCGTAGCAATACCCGCAGTGCCGTACACCAGGGTTTTGTCAAAAGCGACACCGGCGCGGGCGCGCACAGACCCCAGCAGGTCGACCGCGGCCGAGGCCCCTCCGTCAGAAGTTCTTCGGGCCAGGATAGTTCCGCTCACATTTGTGGCGGTTGCGTCGGCCTCGATTCCGAATACAAGGTCTTTCCCCGCACCAAGACTACTTGGAATTTGCCAGTTGTACCCCCCATATACACCGGCGAGGCTACCTGTCAGATTGAGGTCGGCAAAGTCCACGCATGAACTACCGCCGCACGTGCCAGAATTGCCTTGAAATGTTCCGGAAAAGATGGCGCTGCCGCCTCCGGCCACGGCCCCGACATACCCGCCCGACCAGTCAAATGGAGAAATGCCCTGTGCGAAAGAAGGTGAAGCCAGAGAGGTGGCACCTAGTAGTGCGAGGGCAGAAACACTGCATTTTAAAGACGATTTCATCTTGGGTACTCCTGTACAAAACACTCGGGAACACTACGACAGAGGCATACATTACCGTTTTCCGCAATAACTTTCTCTCTTCTTCCGGTGGAGGCTCCGCTGGCTGAAGCAGGTAAATTGTGGAATTTTTGCCAGGCGCGAATGAATTGACAAGCGTGCCGCTTTCGTTTTTCTAATTGTAATATAACGTAGAATATATCGGTGGATTATCTATGACGGCAATTTCATGACATCCAGTGACCAAAACGAAACACCTCCGGTGCACCCGCTGCTGGAGGCGCGCGATCAACTTGAAAAAGCCGAAAACATGCGCCGCTCGGGTGCGTTTTCCGAGTCGGAAAAAATATGTGAGTCGCTTGTTCAATGCTATCCGGACTACGCCGCGGCGCACTATACTCTGGGTCTTGCGAGTGCGGACAACGGAAAGTTCGGGAAGTCACTGAATGCTCTGGTTCAGGCCTCGATGTTGAATCCGTCCGATGCCGCAATACTTACGGCGCTGGCCGGTGTCTATCTCCGCCTTGGCGCGGTGAGGCTGGCCCGGCGCACCCTCGAAGAGGCAAGGGCAATTCGTCCGCGGGACGTAAATGTTCTGACAACCCTGGGAGAGATTTACCGCGAGGAACGCGAGTATGAACTGGCGGCAGAAGTGTTCCGGCAGGTTCTGGAAATTGATAACGCATTTCTTGAGGCCGCATCGGGGTTGGGACAGTGCGCGGTTCACCTCGGCGAAACATCTATTGCGGTCGAAGCGTTTGAACGCAGGGTTGCGGCAGGGCACAAAACTGTTTCCACTCTTTATGCCTTGTCCGAATTTCCGGCGGAAATGGTCAATGTCGATGTGCTTTCGCTACTGGACGAGGCGGAGAGCGATTACGGACAGTCGCGTGAAAACTTTGAAATACTCAAAGGGTTTGCGCTCGCGGGAGCTCTGGACAAGAGAGGGAGGGCGAAGGAAGCATGGGATGCGCTGGTTTCGTGCAACAACCGGATGTCGGGGCTGATTGGAGAATATCCACAGCACGAACGCGCGTTTCAGGCGCAGATACTGGCCGATACAATTCGGCGACCGGTTGAAACAAACCGTCCAGCCCGGCCGGCAGCGGGGGATGTGATGACGTTGTTTATTCTCGGGCCATCCCGGGCGGGGAAGACCACTCTCGAGAAGTTGATAGCCAGATCCCCCGAGGTAAAACGAGGTTTTGAAAATCCAAGCGTCGAAAACTCGGTCCGGCAAGCGTTTCTGGAGGCGGCTTTGCCCCCGAGAGAGCAGATCATCCAGATGCCCCCACCGCTTGACGATATATTCCGCTCGATCTATGACAAAGAACTCGCAACCCGGACCGATGGCGAGCGCGTATTTACCAATACCCACCCGGGACTTATCCATAGCGTGATGCGCCTTGCATCGGTGCTGCCGAATGTGCGTTTTGTTTTTGTCAAACGGGACATTGAGGACATAGTCCTCAGAATTTACATGAAAAAGTATATGGAAAGCAATTTACACGCTTACAACATCGAAAATATTCGTTCCTATATCATTTGGTATTACGACATGATCGACGCTCTGGCCGCTCGATTGCCCCACATTTCGCAGGTAGTAAGCTATGAGGATATTGTTGCCGATCCGGGTGGAATTACTGACCGGATGTTGGGACTGTGTGGTTTATCAGCAGTGCCGGGATGCACGCCCGAGGTTGGTGACGACCGCGGGTGTGCCCTACCATATCGTCTGGTTATGACCGCATAGAAGTCGAAATCACATGCGTTCAAGCGCCGTCTCGGCCTTCGCATCCGCTTGCAGCATGATTTCCGCGACCTGTTCCTGCAGTTTTTCGGTCAGCCCGCCCGAGATATCCTCGGGGATATCGAAAGGCTCGCCGATTTCCAGTGCGACGCGGGCGAAGGGGGGCGGGACCTCGTATTTGTCCCAGCGTTTGTGCATGACCATGGTCGGGCGGCTGGCGACGCTTAGCGGCAGGATACGGAATCCGCCTTCCGAAGCCAGCCGGATCGTGCCGCTTTTGACAATGTGATAGGGGCCGAGCGGCCCGTCGGGGACAATGGCCATCATACGGGTGCCGTCATGGATTGCCCGCTTGATGAACTCCATCTTGTTGGCCTTGCCCTTCACCGGAATATGGATCGGGGAGTAGCCGAAAATCCGGCACACACGCCCGATAATCAGCCCGCGGAAAGAGGCATTGGTGATGATCGCCACATTGCGCCCGCGCGCCATCGGCAACAGCGGGAAATACTTTCCGTGCCAGATTACGATCAGCAGCGGCTTTCCGGTTTTGGCGTATTCGTCCATGCGCCCGAGCGCCGCTGCATCGCGCCGCCAGCCGAAAGACCAGAGCAGAAGCAGCCCGCCGACAAACGAGCCGATAATCCATGCCGCAACACAACGGTGCAGCGGCTCGCGCTTGATTCCGGTTTCGTCAGTCACGCGTTACAGGCTCTCTTTGGCGGGAATATTCTTGTTCTGGCGCAGGGTGAAAACCGCACCGCCGAAGGCCTGCGCATAGTTGCCGAAGATTTTCATCTCGGTTGCAATGCCACGGATCGTGCGTTGCCATTCGTATTTGTCGGCGGCGGCGTTTTTCGTATGCCGCCCCTTCAGGTGTTCATAGACCGAGATCATCCGCGCATTGCAGTTGGCAATGGAGTAGTCCTGCGCCGTGCGTTTCGCCTCGGTCGACATGCGCCGGCGCTCGCTGTCCTCCAGCAGAGAGAACCGCGCCAGTTCCTCGGCAAACAGGTTCTCGCTGCAATTCTTCGGCAGCAGATGCCCGTTGACGTTATCTTCCACCACCTCGCGCACGCCCGGCGCGTCGAGGGCGATCACCGGCACGCCGGCCATCATCGCCTCGGCAATCACCAGCCCCTGCGTTTCGGAGCGGGAAGAGAAGGCAAAGACATCAAAGGCGGCAAAGACATCACGCAACTCGTCGCCGCGCAGGATGCCGGTGAAATGCACCCGGTCAGCCAGACCGGCCCAGCGCACGCGCGCCAGCATTTTGTCGCGTTCTGCCCCGTCACCGGTGAAAATCGCGTGGGCGTCGGGGTGTTTGGCCAGAAATTTCAGTGTCGCGGAGGTCAGGAACCCGAGGTTCTTTTCCTCGGCCAGACGCCCCACATGCCCGACGACGAAGGCGGTGTCGGGAATACGGTAGATTTCACGCGCTTTCTTGCCGTCGCCACCCTCGAATTTAGCCGGATCGACGCCGGTGGGGATCACGGTGATAGGGGCGGCCATGTCGTTATCGCGCAGGAATCCGGCGATGCTTTCGCTTGGCGCGATCACCTCGTCACAAAGGTCGCAATAGCCCAGTGAAACGCTGAGGGCCAGCCGTTCGAACCGGCGCGAGCCCTGCGCCAGATAGTGGCTGTAAATGTCATAGCGCGTGTGGTGTGTGAACACGATCGGCAGGTTCAGCTCCGCCGAGGTCCGCAGCGCCGTATCGCCCAGCAAAAACGGATGGTGCGAGTGGATAACGTCGGGATCGAAATCCCGCACCTTGCGCCGGATTTTGCGCGAAAGCGGGATAGGAATGGAAAAATCGCTGGCGCTGAAATTGGTTACCGCGGGAATACGGATCACGTTTTCCCCGTCCACCTCGGCACCGTCGAATTCCGGTGCGATCACCAGAACATTGTGCCCCTCCGCCCGCAATCCGTCGACAAGGCCGGAGGCGCTCCGTGCCACACCGCCGACATGCGGGAGGTAGGTGTTGGAAAACATGAGAATATTCAAACTGCGGCCCTTTTTTCCATTGTTACTACACTATTAACCCTCGCCTGTGCGAGAGAAAAATACGTCTAGAAATCCAACGAGCCATGAACCGCCAATTGTGACAGTTCGGTCTCTTTCGGAACGATATTGCGGAACTGTTCGTGTACGCCGGATTCCTGCAATTCCCGCTGCACGGCCAGCAACGTATTGGGCTCCTGATCGTGACAAAGGTCTAGCATAAAGCCGATTTCCTCCTCTGCCGCCGCCAGCGCCGCTTCCTCGGACGGGGCGCCATATTCCACCAACAGATGCGCGGCCAGTTCACGGGTGGCGGTGGCAAGCTCCGCCTCCTCGATGCGGGCCACGGCGACGAAGGTCGCGCGCCCGAAGCTGCCGATCCCCATCCAGCCGTTGGCAAAGGCCTGTCGCGCCTTGCCCTGCAGCGCATCCCCGGTCCAGTCGGCAAAGGCAAAGGCCCCGCTGACGGCCCACTCACCGGTGGTGGCGGGGTTCTCGAATATCTGCTGGTCCGAGGCATCGAAATGGATGGTGCGGGCAAGTTGCGGCATTTATTCCTCCAGCATTCGGGTCAGGGGCACCAGTGTGGTTTCGTCGCCACGGCGCAACAACATACCGCCGCGTTCGTCCAGCCCGACGAAGGTGCCGGCGAATTTCTCGCCTGCCAGCTCCAGCGCCACATCCTCGCCCAGCGAGAACGCCCGTGCCCGCCAGTCGGCGTGCAGCGGGGTCATTCCGTCCTCCAGCCAACGGTTGATCCAGACCAGCATATGACGCGCCCAGCTTTCAACCAGACGGGCCGGAGAGACCTCGCCGCAGCCTTCCTCGGTCAATGTGGTGTTGTCGGGGCTTTCGCCCGGCTCGACGGTATCGCCAATGGGAAACACCGGCACTTCCAGTCCGATCACCAGCCAGTCCGGCTCCTGTTCAGGGTCGATTTCGGGTGCCGCCGCGCGGATATGTCCGCAACGCGCGCCGTTGACACGCAGGCCGCCGGGCCAGTCCATATGCACACCGACTTCCGGCGGGGCCAGCGCACCGAGCGCATCGCCAAATCCGAGCGAGGCGGCAAAAACCATCGCCATCGCATCCTGCAGCGGTGCTTCGGGGGCCAGCACGACGGCGGCGCGGATCATGTGGGGTTCGATGTTATAGACCACCAGCCCTGCATCGGTGCCGGTAACCGCCGCCGAAACCGCCTTGGCAAAAGGGTCGACACCCGCGCCGGCTTCCTCGCCCCGCAACAGGGGCGGAAAGGCAGGAGGCTCGTCGATTGCGAATATATCCATGCGGTGGCTCCGATTACGTTCCCCTTAACATGCCCATTCGAAGCGGTTAGACAAGGGGCAGGCGACAACGGGAGCGGAAAATGGCAATGCGACGGGTTCTGGCGATAGTCGCTTTGTTGGCAGCGTCCCTGCCCGCCAAGGCACAGGAAAAATCCATCACCCTGTCGGCAGATCCGGCGCTGGAAGCCGCCGGCCTCTGGGATTACGCGCTCCCCCGTTTCAAGCTGAAGACCGGCATCAGGGTGCAACTGGCCGACAATCCTGCGGATGTCCGCATATCCAGCGGCGCGGGCGCGCCCCTGTTCGAGGATATCGCGAGCGGCACCCTTTACAGCGTGACGCTGGAACAGGACGGCCCCTATGCCATCCGCTTCATGGACTGGCTGACATCGGATATCGGCCAGCGCACCATCGCCGCCTTTCAGGTGGATGACCAGCCAATGTTCCGCCCCGTGGCCGTTGGCGAGGTGGTCGAGGAAGCGAAACTTCTCGGCAATGCCACCAGTGGCGAGGCGCTGTCCCTGCGCAAATGCGGGCGCTGCCATGTGGTCGGCGAGAGCAACAAATACGCCGGTATCGGCTCCACCCCGTCATTTGCCGCCCTACGCAACCTGCCGGACTGGCGCCGCCGTTTCTCGGTATTCTGGACGCTTGCCCCGCACCCCTCGTTCACGCAGATCGAGGGCGTCACCGAGCCTTTCGATCCGGCGCACCCGCCAGCCATATTCCCGATATTCCTGACGCCGGACGAGGCCGCCGACATCGGCTCCTATGTCGAAACGCTGGAAACCAAAGACCTCGGCGGGCCGATCCGCACGAACTAATTCGGTTTTTTGCCCTTAAGGTAGTCATCCGTCGTGCGCGTCGGTGCCCGTTTTCCGGCAAACATCGGCGCGCTTTGGTCGTGGTATTGCGCCCGCACGCGGCAATCGTCGCACATCTGGATCAGGCGGATATTGTCTGAATGGGTGAACATGGCGTGTTTGCCCTCCAGTTTTTCGATAATCCGCTCGATGGTGCTTTTGACGCCGAACTCCGTGCCGCATTCGATGCAGGCAAAGGGTTCTTCCTCATGCACCACCCGCGCGCCCAGCGCCCCGTCGCCAAGGTCCATCTGCGGGCGCAGGGCAATGGCGTTTTCGGGGCAGGTGCTGGTGCAGATACCGCATTGCAGGCAGGCATCCTCGCGGAAGTTCAGTTGCGGCTTGTCGGGATTATCGCCGAGCGCCCCCGTCGGGCACAGGCTGGCACAGGCCAGACAAAGCGTGCAGGCATCGTTGTCCACTACAACCGTCCCGTAAGGCGCGCCCTGCGGCAGCGGCAGGGGGGCCTCTATCGCCCCGTTCAGGGCTTTGGCCGCCAGCCGAGCAGCCTCGCGCTGTCCACCAAGCGGCAGGACCGGCCGGATATCCAGCGGCTCCGTTTTCACGCCATATAACGCATCCGAAAGTGCATCCGGCTCCATCGGTTCGATAATACGCAACCGCGCCGCCATCTCCGGCGCCAGAGCTACGGCGAGCGCGAACTGCGGATCAAGCGCCTCGCGTTCGGTCTTCGGTCCGGCGAGAATATCCACCGCCGCAAACCCCGAGGCCAGCGCCACCAGCATTTCCGCATGTCCGAAACCGGCGATATTCGGCACCGCCAGCGGGATCACATCGGCCGGCAGCCCGCGCCCGAAACGCGCGGAAAGCGCGATGATCTCGGCCCCGTATTCCTCGTCATGCACCAGCAGGCGCGGCGCGGTTCCACCCGCGGTGCGATAGGCCTCCGCCAACGTGCGGATGCGCCGGAACAGAAACTGCACCGGCGGCGCGTCGTAGCTGACCGCCCCCGAGGGGCAGACCGCCGCGCAGGATCCGCAACCGGCGCAGATATTCGGATCGATCGACACCGTGTCGCCCGCAGCAAGAATCGCCCCTGTCGGGCAGACATCAAGGCAGCGGTTGCATCCCGTCTGACCGGCCCGCGAATGGGCGCAAAGGTGTTCCTCGAACACCACATGGAAGGGCTTTTCGAACACCCCCTGCATCTGCGCCGCCGCAAACACCGCCCGCGCCACCGCCAGCGGATCACCCGGATCGGCACGCAGATAGCCATCGCGTTTTTCCGGCGAGGGGAACAGCGGCGTATTGCCGGTCAAATCCAGTATCACATCGCATTCCGAACGCCCGCCATCCTTCGGCGCGCCGAACTGCAATTCCCCGCGCCCCGCAGGATCAAGCCGCCGCAACCCGTCCACGACGACCTCGAACCGGCCCAGAGAACCGGAAGCCCTGCGAATCCGCCCCGAGAGGATATCCAGCCCGTCCGGCAATATCCCCGGCGCGTCGCTCAACAACACCGTGACATCCATCGCATCGGACAATTGCTCCGCCGCAGGCAAAGCCACATCCGACGCGCCGACCACCAGGCACATGCCCGCCGATTCCACATCCAGGGTCTTGAGTGGCGGATGCTCCAGCATTCCTTCCGCCAGCAGCGCCGCCATCTTCGGCACGGCTTTCGCCCCCTCGTCCGACCAGCCCGCGCGGTCGCGAATATCAACGCAGACGGGGGTAGGGGCGCCCAGTTCGGCCGACAGATCGTCAAACAGCGCCGCCTCCTGCGCGCAGGCCACGACCGGATCGCCAGCAGGCATCATCTGCGCCAGCGTGTCCAACCCGCTCGTGCATAACCCGTTGTGAACCATGGAACATTTCAGGCCCGTCGCTTCGCCGATCGCCTTTGCGTCCAGCTTCATCGAGCCGCCGCAGTCGCACAACATCAGGGTCTTGCCCATTTACTTCTCCCGGAGTTACCATCATCCTTGCGGTCTCGGCGGATCGCCCGCCTCAACGGATCCGGGACAGATTGCATGGAACAAAGATCAATATCAATGCCGCTCGGCATAGTTGTCCGAAAATCCCCTGGCGTGACCCGTTGGGCGAAATGGGTCTGGCGTGCCGTGGCCGTCCTGCCCGCCGCCCCGCCCGCCGACTGGCGCGAGATGCGGCGCGAGGGCGAGACTGTCGAATACCATGCGGCCACGCTGCCGCTGGAACTCTACCGCACGGATACCGAGGCCTACCGCACCGCTCTCTCCAACGACCCGCCGAGCGTCTATGTCGTCATGCGCCCCTCGGAAAACCCCGATCGCGAGCTGGATTTCGTTACCGTTACCGCCTCGGCGTTCGAGGCACAGGACTATCAGGACAGCGGCGAGGAAATCGTCGAACCGGTTCCGATGCCCGAAGGGCTGATTGCCTGGGTGCAGGCCTGGATCGACTTGCACCATACCGAGGAAAAATTCGTCAAACGCCGCCGCAACCGCGAGAGCGTGGACAAATCCGAGGACGGCATCGGCGACGCCCGCATTCGTCAGGTGGCCGATGTCTATCGCTCGCCGGCCAGCAGGAAACGGACCTTGCAATGAGCGACAACCCCGCCTTCCTGTCCCGCTGGTCGCGCCGAAAACAGGAGGCGCGCGAGGAGGTGGAGGAAACTCTGCCCGCCGAAACACCCGCCGGAACCCCGCCGGAGCCGGAAAAGTCCGAGGCCGAGATCCTCGCCGAACTGGGCCTCAAGGACCCCGACGACATGGAGGAGGGCGACGACTTTTCCGCCTTCATGACCGCCGCCATCCCGCAGGCCCTGCGCAACCGCGCCCTGCGCAAGCTCTGGCTGACCAATCCGGCACTCGCCAACCTCGACCAGCTGCTGGACTATGGCGAGGATTTCACCGGCAAGGGAGAGGTGGTGGAGAAACTGGTGACTGCCTACAGGGTCGGCAAAGGCTATGTCGACAAAGCGGCGGAAAAAATGCCCGGGGCGAGTGGCGAATCACCTGACGCAGAGGCAGAAAATCCGCAGGAGATTCCCGCGCTGGAACCTTCGGACGATAAAATTTCGGAAAAAGATTTTGGAGATACCGGCACGGAGCCCCCCGAAAACCGGCCTGCGGTGGCGACTCAACCGGAACGCGAGTCGCGCCAAACCTCGCGCAAACGTATGAAATTCAGGTTCTAATCAATTATGAGTAAATTACTTATGTATAAGTCTTTGATATTGCATTCGCTTTTTTGAATACGAAAAGATTTTTCTAGGCATACCACGGCATGCGGACTACACTGTTACAACTTCAGATAAAACGGTTGTCGGAGAATTGGTGTGTCCAACGCAGTGGAGTCCATCGCAATTCCGGAAGAGGATCTGCTTCGCGCGGATCTCTATGATTTTCTCGGCGCGCTTCTTGCCCGCCCGCCCGAAGGGGCGCTTCTGGGCAAAACGGCAGCACTCGGCGGGGACGATACGGACCTCGGGCAGGCTATCCGGGCGCTGGCACGTCTGGCCAGAGCCACCAAGACCGGCGCGGCCGAACGCGAGTTCAACGCCCTGTTCATCGGCATGGCCCGCGGCGAGCTTCTGCCCTACGCCAGTTTCTATCTGACCGGTTTCCTGAATGAAAAACCGCTCGCGGTCCTGCGCAAGGACATGCTGGCGCTGGGCATCGAACGCGCCCCGAATGTGTTCGAGCCGGAAGACAACATCGCCTCGCTTTGCGAAATGATGGCGGGGATGATCCGCGGCCGTCTCGGCGAGCCGGCCGACCTCTCGCGGCAGCGGGATTTTTTCAACAAGCATATCGGCCCGTGGGCCGGCCACTTTTTCAAGGATCTGGAGGGCGCGAAGAACTCGGTTTTCTACGCGCCCGTCGGAACCGTGGGCCGCATCTTCATGGATATCGAAAAAGAAGGCTTCAGAATGGCGGGCGACGACCCCGCATAACCGGTCGCAGTTCCCGCGACCACACAGGAGGAAAAGCAATGCGTAAAGAGGATAGCGGCGTCGATACCAAGCGCCGGAATTTCCTGAAACTCGCGTCGGCTTCGGTGCCCGCGGCGGCCGTTTCGGTAACCGTCGGAACAGAAGCGGCGGCCGAGACGCCGTCGGACACCGACGGTTTGCAAGACACTGCCCACACACGGGCCTATCTGGAGAGCACCCGCTTCTAGGCGGACGTTCTTACCATCCGGCGACGGTTGCGTGACGCCCTGACACCGGAAAATATTCGCAAGCCCGCAAGGGCTACCTTAGGGAGATATGAAATGCTCAGGAAAAAAACCAGCGGGGTTGCGCGACGCTCCCGCACGGATTCGATCCTGTCACGGATTTCGGAAAAATCTATAGATCGCCGCTCGTTCCTGCGGTCCTCGGGTCTGACCATCGGTGGTCTGGCCTCGGTGGGCGCGCTGGGCGGTACCGTGACTCAAGCCAGCGCCCAGACGGCGGTGGACAGCGCCGTGGAAACGGTGAAATCAATCTGCACCCATTGCTCGGTCGGTTGCACGGTTCTGGCCGAGGTCGACAACGGCGTTTGGGTCGGGCAGGAGCCGGGCTGGGACAGCCCGTTCAACCTCGGCGCCCATTGCGCCAAAGGGGCCGCGGTGCGTGAACACGCCCACGGCGAGCGCCGCCTGAAATACCCGATGAAAAAAGAGAACGGCGAGTGGAAACGCATCAGCTGGGAAACCGCGATCAACGAGATCGGCGACCAGATGATGCAGATCCGTGACGAGAGCGGACCGGATTCGGTCTACTGGCTCGGCTCGGCCAAGTTCAGCAACGAACAGGCCTACCTGTTCCGCAAATTCGCGGCCTACTGGGGCACGAACAACGTGGACCATCAGGCCCGTATCTGCCACTCGACCACGGTTGCGGGTGTGGCGAACACATGGGGCTACGGCGCCATGACCAACAGCTACAACGACATCCACAATTCCCGCGCCATTCTGGTCATCGGCGGCAACCCGGCCGAGGCGCACCCCGTCTCGCTATTACACCTGATGAAAGCCAAGGAGCAGAACAATGCACCGCTGATCGTCTGTGATCCGCGCTTCACGCGCACGGCGGCCCATGCGGACGAATATGTGCGCCTGCGCCCCGGCACCGACGTGCCGCTGATCTGGGGCATCCTGTGGCATATTTTCGAGAACCAGTGGGAAGACAGAGAGTTCATCCGCACCCGTGTCTACGGCATGGACGAAATCCGCACGGAGGTCAAAAAATGGACCCCCGAGGAAGTCGAGCGCGTCACCGGCGTTCCCGGTTCGCAGCTGGAGCGCGTGGCCCGCACATTGGCCAACAACCGCCCCGGCACGCTGATCTGGTGCATGGGTGGCACGCAGCACCACACGGGTAACAACAACACCCGCGCCTACTGCATCCTGCAGCTTGCGCTCGGCAACATGGGCACCACGGGCGGCGGCACCAATATCTTCCGCGGCCATGACAACGTGCAGGGCGCAACGGACGTTTGTATCCTGTCGCACTCGCTGCCCGGCTACTACGGTCTGTCTGCCGGTTCCTGGGCACACTGGGCCCGCGTCTGGGAAGAGGACCTCGACTGGCTCAAGGGGCAGTTCGATGTTCTGAAGGGGGCCGACGGCTCCGACAAGCCGCTGATGAACCTCACGGGTATTCCGGTCTCGCGCTGGATCGACGGGGTTCTGGAGGACAAGGACAATATCGACCAGCCGAACAATGTTCGCGCCATGGTTCTGTGGGGCCATGCGCCCAACTCGCAAACCCGCGGTGTGGAGATGAAAACGGCGATGGAGAAACTCGACCTGCTGGTCGTGGTCGACCCCTATCCCACGGTTTCGGCTGTCATGCACGATCGCACCGACGGTGTGTATCTGCTGCCCGCCTCCACCCAGTTCGAGACGCGCGGCTCTGTCACCGCCTCGAACCGCTCCGTGCAATGGCGCGACAAGGTGGTCGAGCCGCTGTTCGAATGCAAACCGGACCATGACATCATGGCCCTGTTCGCCAGCAAGTTCGGCTGGGCTGACCGGTTCTTCCGCAACATCGCGATGGACGGGGAAAACCAGCCGAATGTCGAGGATATCACCCGCGAGTTCAATCGCGGCATGTGGACCATCGGCTATACCGGCTGGGCGCCCGAACGTATCAAGGCGCATATGGCCAACCAGCACACCTTCGACACCACCACGCTTCAGGCGATCGGCGGACCGGTCGACGGGGAATACTACGGCCTGCCGTGGCCCTGCTGGGGAACGCCCGAGATGAAACATCCCGGCACGCCGAACCTCTATGACATGTCCAAGCCGGTTTCCAAAGGCGGCCTGACCTTCCGCGCCCGTTTCGGTGTGGAACGCGACGGCGTGAACCTGCTGGCCGAGGGCGTGTATTCCGAAGGTTCCGAAATTCAGGACGGTTATCCCGAATTCACCATGGCGATGCTCAAGGAGCTCGGCTGGGACAAGGACCTGACCGACGAGGAACGCAGCGTGATCGAAGGGATCGCCGGCGACAAGACCAACTGGAAAACCGACCTTTCCGGCGGTATCCAGCGCGTCGCGATCAAGCACGAGTGCGCCCCCTTCGGCAACGCCAAGGCCCGCGCGGTCGTCTGGACCTTCCCCGATCCGGTGCCGGTCCATCGCGAGCCGCTCTATACCAACCGCCGCGATCTGGTGGTGGACTACCCGACATACGAGGACAAGAAATTCTATCGTCTGCCGACCATGTATGCCACCATCCAGAAGCAGGATTTCTCGAAGGAGTATCCGATGATCCTGACCTCCGGGCGTCTGGTGGAATACGAAGGCGGCGGCGACGAATCCCGGTCCAACAAATGGCTTGCCGAATTGCAGCAGGACATGTTCGTCGAGATCAGCACCCGCGATGCCAACAACCTCGGCATCCGCGACGGGGCGCAGGTCTGGGTCGAAGGGGCCGAGGGCGGTCGCGTCAAGGTCATGGCGATGGTCACCGAGCGGGTCGGCGAAGGCGTTGTCTTCATGCCGTTCCACTTCGGCGGGCAGTTCCAGGGCAAGGACCTGAGGGACAAATACCCCGAAGGCGCCGATCCCTATGTCCTTGGCGAGGCCGCGAATACGGCCATGACCTACGGCTATGACTCGGTCACCCAGATGCAGGAGTCCAAAGTGACCCTCTGCAAAGTTTCCGCAGCATAAGGAGGAAAGATCATGGCTAGAGTTAAATTCCTCGTAGACGCGGAGCGCTGCATCGAGTGCAACGGCTGCGTCACCGCCTGCAAGAACGAGAACGAGATCCCCTGGGGCATCAACCGGCGTCGCGTCGTCACCATCGGCGACGGCAAACCGGGCGAGCGCACGATCTCGATCGCCTGCATGCATTGTTCGGATGCACCCTGCATGGCGGTCTGTCCGGTGGACGTGTTCTACCAGACGGCCGACGGCATCGTGCTGCACTCCAAGGATCTGTGCATCGGTTGCGGCTACTGCTTCTTCGCCTGTCCTTTCGGCGCACCGCAGTTCCCGCAGGCCGGCAACTTCGGTTCCCGCGGCAAGATGGACAAATGCACCTTCTGCGCCGGTGGCCCCGAGGAAAACGGATCCGAGGCCGAGTTCCAGAAATACGGTCGCAACCGTATTGCGGAAGGCAAGCTGCCGATCTGTGCCGAGATGTGCGCCACCAAGGCCCTGCTGGCCGGTGACGGCGATACCGTCGCCACCATCTATCGCGAGCGCGTCGTCGCCCGCGGTTTCGGGTCCGGCGCATGGGGCTGGGGCACGGCGTATAACGCCAAGGCCGGCAACTAGGATATCTGGAAACTCCGGCGGGCGGCTGTTGCTGCCCGCCGGAAAGATATCGGGTCTCTCATCGGGACGATGTTGATCGGGAAAGGCTGAAATCGTGACACCCCATACGCACTTCCGGCAAACGCATATGACAGCAAGGGCTGGCCTTAGCCTGCTTCTGGTCCTGCTTTTTGCTTTCTGGCTTGCTCTGCTCTCCGGCCTGCCCGCGCAGGCCCAGTCCTCCGTGCGGGCGCCCGACACGGCGGTCAATACGTTCGACGACCCGAACGCCGACGGCCCGCCCAACACGCTGGGCACCGAATCCCGCAGCGCCTTCTGGTCCGCCCTGAAACAGGGAGAGATCGCGACGACTTCCTCCAGCACCGCCGACGGCAAGGTCATGCAGACCCTCGGGGAGCAATGGCGCCTGTTCCGCACGCAATATATCCTGAAATACAGCGGCTGGGTTCTGGTCGCCGTGGTCGGTCTGCTGATGCTTTACTACCTGATCCGCGGCCCGATGAAGATCAAGGACGGACGCTCCGGCAAGATGGTGCATCGTTTCAGCACCGCGCACCGCGTCGCCCACTGGTTTATCGCCTTTGTTTTCCTGTTCCTCGCCCTTAGCGGTTTCGTCATCATGCTTGGCCGCCCCGTCCTGACCCCGATTATCGGGCGCGACGCCAACGCGGTCCTGACCAGCGCCGCCCTTCAGGGGCACAACCTGTTCGGCCCGCTGTTCATCTTCGGCCTGATCTGGATTTTCGTGAAATTCGTGCGCGGCAATTTCTTCCAGATGGTCGATTTCAAATGGATTTTCAAACTCGGCGGGCTGTTTGGCGGGCATGTCAGTTCGAAAAAATTCAACTTCGGCGAAAAGTCCTGGTTCTGGCTGCTGGTGATCGTCGGCTCCGTCATGAGCATCTCCGGCCTGATCATGCTGTTCCCCTGGCTGTTCGAGGACCTGCGCTTCCTGCAGGTCTCCACCATCCTGCACGCCTTTGGCGCCGTGACACTTCTGGCCGTGGCTCTCGGCCACATCTATATCGGCTCCGTCGGTATGGAAGGCTCGCTTGATTCCATGGTCAAGGGAGAGGTCGACGAGAACTGGGCCAAGGAACACCATGACCTCTGGTATGAAGAGGTCGTCGGCAAAACCGCTGCCACAACATCCGACAACAAAGGAGAGTCCGCATGAGTTTCCTCGAATTTGTCGAAGGACCGCTGTTCTATTTTTCCGGAACGATCTTCGTTCTTGCCGGTCTCTGGCGGATCATCGGTCTGATCCGGATGGGCCGGCGCAAGGATATCTCGCCCCCCAAAGGTTCCGCCGCATCGGGTTTTTTCAAGGAAAACATCCGCCACTTCTTTCCGCGCCGGGTGTTCACCCGATGGATCTGGATGCAGATCATCGGCGGCTACGCCTTCCATCTGGGCCTGTTCGCCCTGCTGCTGTTTGCCGCCCCGCATGTGGCGTTTCTCAGCAACCGCATACTCGGCGGGCTCAGCTGGCCGGCCCTGCCGCGCTGGGGGTTCATTATTGCCGCAGAGCTTGCTTTTGGCGGGCTGATTGTCCTCTGGGTGCGCCGGTTTTCCAATCCGGTGCTGCGCCTGATCAGCGACTGGGACGACCATATCGGTAGCTGGCTGACCTTCATCGTGATGCTGACGGGGATGTTCGCGCTTCAGCAATCCCACGACATCCTGCGGGCAATCCATATGCTGATGGTCGATATCTGGCTGCTTTACTTCCCGTTCAGCCGTCTGATGCACACCTTCACATTCTTCCTGTCACGTGGCCACACCGGTGCCACCTATGGACGCAAGGGGATGATCCCATGACGCAGACCAAAGCCGAAATCGCGGTCGCGAAATTTCTGGAATACACGGATGGCGAGGTCGCGTCCTTTTTCGAATCCTGCGTCCACTGCGGCCTCTGCTCCGGTGCCTGCCCGTTTTTCGTTTCCACCCAGGATCCGAAATACACGCCGACCTACAAGCTGCTTCCGATGGTCAAGGCCTATAAACGCGAAAAGGCGCCGCTGTCGAAAATCCGCAAGATGTTCGGCCTCGTCCCCGATCCGGTGACCGAGGAGGAACTGCTGGAATGGGAGCCGCTGGTCTACGATTCCTGTACCATGTGCGGCCGCTGCACCACGGTCTGTCCGATGGGCATCGACATCGCCGGCACCATCCGCAAAATGCGCGAGGGCTACGCCGCCGCCGGTCTGGTGCCCGACGGCCTGCAACGCTCTGCCGAGTTTGTCGAGAAAACCTCCTCGCCCATGGGGGTAACCCTGAAGGCGCTGGAGGCGCAGATCCGCCATCAGGAAAAAGAAACCGGAATCCCGATCGAGATCGACAAGAAGGGCGCCGACTACATGGCGATCCTGTCCTCGATGGAGATCATGGGCTTTCCCGAAATCATCGGCGCCTATGCCCGCCTGTTCAAAAAGGCCGGCCTGACATGGACGATTTCCTCCACCGCCTACGAGGCCACAAACGTCGGCGTGCAGATCGGCTCCGGCCCTCTGGCCAAGTCCATCGTCAAACGGGTGGTCGATGCGGCCGAGGAGCTGGAAGTCAAATATGTCATCAGCCCCGAATGCGGGCATGCCTACGGCGCGATCCGCTGGGCCGGCCCGAACCTGATCGGGCGGCCGTTCAAATTCGAGGTTATCCATATCATCGAGCTTCTGGACAAATTGCGCCGCGAGGGGCGGATACCGGCGGGCAAGAAAGACGGCCGCAAGATGACCCTGCATGATCCTTGCCAGCTGGTGCGCCGTGGCGGATTGCTGAAAGAACCGCGCCGCCTGATGGATGATTCCTGTTCGGATTTTATCGAGATGGAAAGTTCCGGCATCACCAATATCTGCTGCGGTGGCGGTGGTGGCGTTTCGGCCAACCCGCGCGCGGCGGATCTGCAGCAGGCGGCCTTTGGCGAGAAAGCCAAACAGCTGACAGATATTGACGATCTGGAAGTGGTGATCGTGCCCTGCGCAAACTGCCGCACGGTTTTCGAGGACGGGCTGGACGAATACGAGCTGAATTACGAGGTTCTGGGCCTTGGCGAACTGGTGGCGGCAACGCTTGAGGACTAAAGGTTAACGCCCTGTCCTTGTTTCGACTAAGGCACTGTAAAGGTTGTCAAAAAAGGCATTATTGCCGATAGGCAATTTTTCCGGTTATCCACCGTTCGGAAAGAAAAGTTGCTGCCCGCCCAGACGATAGGCGGCAATCAGTGCCTGCCCTTTTTCCGACAGTAACCAGTCGATAAACACCTGTGCGCCTGTTGCGTTCACATGCGGGAATTTTTCCGGGTTCAGCGCGATGATGCCATACTGGTTGAACAGTTCCGGCACACCTTCGAACAACACCCGATAGTCCTGCTTGTCACCATAGGCGATCCATGTGGCGCGGTCGGTCAGGGTATAGCCGCGCATCTCGATCGCCGTGCGGATGGTGGCACCCATGCCCGCGCCGACCTCGCGATACCAGCCGTCACCGATCGTCGGCGTGGTGCCGAGCGCGGCCCAGAGCGCCAGTTCCTTTTTGTTGGTGCCGGAATCATCCCCGCGCGACACGAACGGCGCCTTGCCCGCGAGCAGGGCGGTCAGCGCCGCATCAAGACTGTCTGCCCCCCCGAGACCGGCCGGATCATCCGCAGGCCCGATCAGCACGAAGTCGTTATACATCAGATCAAACCGTTGCAGCCCGTACCCCCCGGCCACGAATTTCTCCTCGGCCGGTTTCGCATGCACCAGCAACACATCGGCATCGCCATTCATCGCGTTGCGAATGGCCTGTCCGGTCCCCACGGCCACCACATCGACACGCAGGCCGGTGTCGGCCTCGAGCAGCGGCAGGATGTAGTCATAGAAACCGGAATTCTGCGTCGAGGTCGTCGATTGCACCAGCACGCGGTTTTCACCGGCCAGGGCCACGCCTGCCAGCAATACGGCAAGGGTGAAACCCCGCATGATATGGCGAAATCCGGTCATGGGAAAATCCTGCAGTTGTGGATGCACAAAGGCTATCACGCAGCGCGCCGGACGCAAGAATAAACCTTCGGTAAGTGCCGCTTTGCTGCTATAGATCAGGCTTGGAACTGCACAGGAAATGCCCATGCCCGATACTCCGGTTATTGACGCCATTCACGCCCGCCGCTCGGTCTCTCCGAAATATCTGGAGGCCCCCGGTCCCTCGCCCGAGGAAATCCACGCGATGATCGGCGCGGCCTGCGCCGCGCCGGATCACGGGCACCTTGGACCGGCGGAGTTTATCTATGTTCCCGATGACATGCGCGACGCGCTGGCCGATGTATTCGAGGCTGTGGCAATGGAGGCCAACCCCGACCTGTCGCCGGAGATACGGGCGCAGGCGCGCGAACGCTCGCTGAACGGACCATGCCTGCTGGCGCTGGTCGTGCGGATAGACGAGGGGAACGAAATCGTTCCCGCATCGGAGCAATGGCTCTCGGCCGGGGCGGCGATGCAGAACGTGCTGCTGGCGGCGGAGGATTTCGGCTATCGCGCCAAGGTGGTGAGCGGGGCGCGCGTGCGCAGCCCGGTCATGCGCGCGGCTTTCCGGCTGGAGGCGCACGAGCACCTGTCCTGTTTTATCGTGATCGGAAGTGCAACCGGCAAAACCAAGGAGCGACCGCGCCGGACGGCGGATCAGGCGTTGCGGGTATGGGCGGGGTAGCTACTCCCGCAGTTTCGCGACCTTGTGGTGGATGCGGCGCATTCCGAGATAGACGATCAGCAGGATCGGCACGGTCACGGCTGCAAGGACAGTGGTTTTGTCGATGCCGTAAACCTTGGCAATCGGGGTCAGGAAATATCCGGCAAGGCTGACGGCATAATAGCCTATCGCCACCACCGACAGCCCCTCGACAGTTTCCTGCAGGCGCAGTTGCAGCTCCGCGCGGCGGTCCATCTGTTTCAGGACCTCGTGGTTCTGTTCCTCGGTCTGCACATCGACGCGGGTGCGCAGCAGGTTGGCGGCGCGTTCGGCGCGCATTGACAGGTCTGCGAGGCGGGCCTGTGCGGAGCGGCAGGTGCGCATGGCGGGGTCGTAGCGGCGCATCATGAATTCGCTGAACAGCTTTTTGCCCTTCACACGGCCCTCGCGCATCACCTGAATGCGCTGGCCGACGATGGCGGAGTAGGCCTCGGCCGCGCCGAAACGGAAGGCGGTGGAGGAAGAGAGGAACTCGATCTTCGCCGACATTTCCAGCAGACGGTGGAGGGAT
>WFTU01000117.1 GCA_015485375.1 Paracoccaceae bacterium
CATCAGGACGGGGTTCTGAAAAATGCCGAGACCTTCGAGATCATGCGCCCCGAGGATATCGGGCTGAGCGAAACCAATCTGGTGATGGGCAAAAATTCGGGCCGCGCGGCGCTGCGCTCGAAGCTGGAGGATCTGGGTTACGAGCTGGGCGACAACCAGTTGAAGGACGTGTTCGTGCGCTTCAAGGAACTGGCCGACCGCAAGAAGGAAATCTATGACGAGGACCTGATTGCCCTGATGTCGGAAAATTCCTCGGAAGCGGCGCATGACCACATTCAGGTGAAATTCCTGCGCGTGATCTGCGGCACCGAGGCACCGCAATCGGCCGACCTGACGCTGGTGGTTGACGGGGAAACCCATCAGGTGACCGCCACCGGCGACGGGCCGGTGGACGCCACGTTCAATGCGATCAAGATGGTGTTCCCGCATGATGCGAAGCTGGCGCTCTATCAGGTGCATGCGGTGACCGAGGGCACGGATGCGCAGGCCACCGTGTCTGTGCGGATGGAGGAGGACGGCAAGATTGTGACCGGCCAGTCGTCCGATACCGATACGGTTGTAGCTTCGGCCAAGGCCTATGTGAATGCGCTCAACAAGCTGATCGTGCGGCGGGAAAAATCCGCGCCGGCGGCGCTCTAGCGCAAGCGACATATTCTTTGCCCCGTCTGCTGCGGGCGGGGCAGAGGAATTACAGAAATGTTATTTTGCACCCTGATTCTGCTATACTTGCACAAAACATAGGCGCGATGCTGCCAACCGGCCGCAAACTTGCAGTTTTCGAACGGCCTATATTTCGTCGCCCTCTTTACCCCGAGCCCCTGAAAACCCTATAACGGGCGGGAGCAACGGGCCGCTTTGGCCGCAATAAATCATGGGGCAAAGAATGTTTGGGTCACTGGGAAGCATGTTATCCGCCGATATGGCGATTGATCTGGGAACGGCGAATACGCTGGTTTACGTCAAGGGCAAGGGGATTATCCTCAACGAGCCTTCGGTGGTGGCCTATCATATCCGCGATGGCAAGAAGCAGGTGCTGGCCGTGGGCGAGGATGCCAAGCTGATGTTGGGGCGCACCCCCGGCTCCATCGAGGCGATCCGCCCGATGCGCGACGGGGTCATTGCCGATTTCGATGTGGCCGAGGAGATGATCAAGCACTTTATCAAGAAGGTCCACAAGCGCGGCAGTTTTGCCAAACCGAAGATTATCATCTGCGTGCCGCATGGCGCCACGCCGGTGGAGAAACGCGCCATTCGGGAATCCGTGCTGCAGGCCGGTGCGCGCAAGGCGGGGCTGATTGCCGAGCCGATTGCGGCCGCCATCGGGGCAGGTATGCCGATCACCGATCCGACCGGCAACATGGTCGTCGATATCGGTGGCGGCACCACCGAGGTGGCCGTGCTGTCGCTGGGCGACATCGTTTATGCACGCTCCGTGCGTGTTGGTGGCGACCGGATGGATGACGCCATCGTTTCCTATCTGCGCCGCCAGCACAATCTGCTGGTCGGGGAAAGCACGGCAGAGCGGGTGAAGACCTCCATCGGCACGGCGCGCATGCCCGAGGACGGGCGCGGGCTGAGCATGGAAATTCGCGGGCGCGACCTGCTGAACGGTGTGCCGAAAGAAATCGAGATCACGCAGGCTCAAGTGGCCGAGGCTCTGGCCGAACCGGTGCAGCAGATCTGCGAGGCGGTGATGACCGCACTGGAATCCACCCCGCCGGATCTGGGTGCGGATATTGTCGATCGCGGCGTGATGCTGACCGGTGGCGGGGCATTGCTCGGCGATCTGGATCTGGCGCTGCGCGAGCAGACCGGTCTGGCGATCTCGGTCGCGGATGAATCGCTTAACTGCGTGGCCCTTGGCACCGGCAAGTCGCTGGAATTCGAAAACCAGCTTTTGCATGTCATTGACTATGGGAACTAGTTCCCGTGGCGGCGCCGGATAACTCTGTTTCCCACTCGTGGCGGCTGCTGCGCCGCCTGATACTGGGCATTCTGGTGCTGTCGCTTCTGGGCATGTTTTTTCTGTCACGGATCGACAATCCGCGGGCCGAGCGTATCCGTATGGCGATTGTCGACCGTTTCTATCCCGGGTTCGACTGGGCACTGAAGCCGGTGACTGCCATGTCGCGGATGCTGGCCGATTTCCAGTCCTATACGCGCGTCTATGCCCAGAACCAGGAATTGCGCGGCGAATTGCAGAGCATGAAAGGCTGGCGCGAGGCCGCCTTGCAGCTGGAGCAGAAAAACGCGCAGTTGCTGGCGCTCAACAACGTGAAACTCAATCCGCGGCTTTCGTTCATCACCGGCGAGGTGACGACGGATTCCGGCGGGCCGTTCAGCCAGTCGGCGCTGGTGAATATCGGGCGTCAGGACGGGGTGCGCGATGGTTCGGCCGCTGTCGACGGGTTGGGGCTGGTCGGGCGGATTGTCGGCGTGGGCGAGCGGACCTCGCGCGTGCTGTTCCTGTCCGATGTGAACTCCAGCGTTCCGGTGGTGATTATCCCGTCGGGGCGGCGGGCGATTGTGCAGGGGGATAACTCCGTTGTGCCGCCGATCGAGTTTCTCGATTCGCAAGTCGGGGTGCAGGCGGGCAACCGTGTGATGACATCGGGCGACGGCAATGTGTTTCCGGCCGATATCCTGATCGGGCAGGTGGTGGTCGATCCGCAGGGGCGCTTCAGGGTGCGTCTGGCGGCGGACTACGAAAATCTGGAATTTATCCGTGTGCTGCAGACCACACCGATCGAGCGGATCGACGGGGTGGGCGAGATCGTCGGGGCCTTGCCCCCGGGCGAACCCGAACCTGCACCGGAACCGGCAGCGGAGGCGGGCGAATGAACACGGCTCCGCGTCACTGGACCAATATGCTGCTGTTCCTGCTGATCGGTATGGTCAGCATCGGCATACCGATGATCCCGATGGGGCTGGCGGCCAACAGTATACCGTTCCCCGATCTGCTCTATGTGGTCATCGTTGCCTGGATTATCCGCCGCCCCGACAGCGCGCCGATGTTGCTGGTGGCCTTTCTGGCATTGCTGGGCGATGCGCTGCTGATGCGCCCGCTCGGGCTCTGGGCGGTGTTGTTGCTGGCGGGGAGCGAGGCTTTGCGGGCCAGCAAACGGGCCTTTCGCGACATTCCGTTCGTGCTGGAATGGGCCTATGTCGCGGGGTTGTTCGTAGTGCTGAACGTGCTGCAAAACCTGCTGTTGCTGGTGACATTTACTCCGATGCACGGGTTTGGCGCGGTATTCGGCCATGTGCTGCGCACGGTGGCGATCTATCCGCTGGTGGTGGCGTTTTTGCACTGGGGGCTGCGCATTCGCGCGCCGCGCCGCGATACCCGCCCGAACCGTGTCGGGGTGGTGTTGTGAGGGCGCCGGTGCATGGTCGCAAGGAGCGGAGCCGCCGTATCACGCGACGCGGGCTGATGCTGATGGGCATCCAGTTCGGGGTTATCGGCACGCTCGGGTGGCGCATGCGCCAGTTGCAGGTGGAACAGTCCGACCAGTATCGCCTGCTGGCCGAGGAAAACCGCATCAACATCCGCCTGATCGCGCCGGAGCGCGGGCTGATTTTCGACCGCAAGGGTGTACTGATCGCGCAGAACCAGCCGAACTATCGTATTGTTATGGTGCGCGAGCAGGCGGAAAATGCCGATCAGGTGCTGGAGCGTCTGGCGCGGCTCATCAACCTGCCGGATGCGGATCGCGACGAAGTGCTGAAGGATATGTATAAACGCAGCCCCTTCCTGCCGGTGACGGTCAAACAGCATATGAGCTGGGAAGAATTCGCGCTGGTTGCCGCCAACGGGCCGTCGTTGCCCGGGGTGATTACCGATGTAGGGCTGAACCGGAACTACCCGTTCAAAGAGACCTACGCCCATCTGGTCGGCTATGTCGGGCCGGTCAGCGAGCGCGACCTGTCGAAAATGGACGATCCCGACCCGTTGTTCCAGATCCCGCGCTTTCCGATCGGCAAGACCGGCGTGGAACGCACGTTGGAAGAAACCCTGCGCGGCACCGCCGGTATCAGCCGGATCGAGGTGAACTCCACCGGCCGCGTTATGCGCGAGCTGGGCCGGGACGAGGCGACGCCCGGCAAGGATGTGCAGCTGACCATTGATACGAAACTGCAGGACTATGCCATCAACCGTCTGGCGCCGGAGAGCGCGGCGGCGGTGGTGATGGAGGTGGACACCGGCGATATCGTCGCCATGGCCTCGGCGCCCGGTTTCAACCCCAACAGTTTTGTTCTGGGGATTTCCAACGAGGAATGGAAACCGCTGCGCGACAGCAAGTATCGCCCGTTGTCGGACAAATCGGTTTCGGGGGCCTATCCGCCCGGCTCCACCTTCAAGATGGCGGTGGCGCTTGCAGCGCTGGAAGAAGGATTGATCGACTCCGAGGAAATCATCATCTGCCGCGGCTTTATCGAGGTTGGCGGACGGCGTTTCCACTGCTGGAAACGGGGTGGCCACGGACGGGTCGATCTGAACAAGAGCCTCGAGCAGTCCTGTGATGTCTATTACTACGAAGTGGCGCGGCGCATCGGGATCGAGAAGATTGCCGAAATGGCGCGGCGGCTCGGCATGGGGCAGGAGTTCGATATTCCGCTCTCGGCCATGTCCTCGGGGCTGATACCGGACAAGGCCTATAAGCAGCGACTGTTTGGCGAGAACTGGCTGCTCGGCGATACACTGAACGCGGGGATCGGGCAGGGGTTCGTTCTGGCCTCGCCGATCCAGCTGGCGGTGATGACCTCGCGGTTGGCGACCGGTAAACAGGTACTGCCGAATCTTGTTGCCTCGCTTGACGGGGTGCCGCAGCGCCGTGCCGAGGTGGCGGATATGGGGCTGGAGGAAACCTCGCTCGAATATATGCGCGAGGGGATGTATGCGGTGGTGAATTCCAATCGCGGTACCGCCTACAAGGCGCGGATCGACGACAAGGACAACCTGATGGCCGGGAAAACCGGCACCTCGCAGGTCAAGGGGATCACCATGGCCGAGCGCGAGGCCGGATTGCTCAAGGCCGACGAGGTGCCGTGGGAAAACCGCGAACACGCGCTGTTCGTCTGTTTCGCGCCCTATGACAAACCGAAATACGCGGTGGCGGTGGTGGTCGAACACGGCGGCAGCGGTTCCGGCACGGCAGCCCCGATCGCCCGCGATATCATGATGCGCGCGCTCTATGACGGCGAGCCGCCGCTCAGCGCCTATCCGCCCGCCGAACGTAACCGGATACGGGCGGAGCAGGAGCGCGCCCGCGCGGCCGAACAGGCCGCCTTGCAGGAAAACGGAGAGGGGCAATGAGCTATTTCGACGGCTCCGGCCGTGTCCCGACGGGTCTGGCCAAGGTGTTCTATCTCAACTGGCCGCTGGTGTTGCTGGTGGTGGCGGTCTCGGTCACCGGTTTTCTGATGCTCTATTCGGTGGCGGGGGGCAGCTATGACCCCTGGGCCCGGGCGCAGATGATCCGCTTCGGTATCGGCTTCGTCGCCATGTTTGTGATTGCCTTTGTCAATATCCGCGTCTGGCGGCGGGTGACGCCGATCGTTTATCTGGCCTCTATTATCCTGTTGATTGTCGTATACTTTTTCGGCAGCGAGGGCATGGGCGCGCAACGCTGGATCGACCTTGGCTTCATGCAGTTGCAGCCCTCGGAGGTCATGAAGGTGGCTCTGATCATGATGTTGGCAATGTATTATGACTGGTTGCCGCAGGAAAAGGTCTCGCGCCCGCTGTGGGTGGCGGTTCCGTTGTTGCTGACGCTGGTGCCGATGGCGCTGGTGCTGATCCAGCCGGACCTCGGCACCGCGATCCTGCTGGCCGGCGGCGGCGGTGTGGTGATGTTTCTGGCGGGTGTCAGCCTGTGGTATTTCGGGGCGGCGATTGCGGCTGTGGTCGGGCTGGTGGTAGCGGTGTTCGTGTCGCGCGGGACCTCGTGGCAATTGCTCAAGGATTACCAGTATCGCCGGATCGACACGTTTCTGGACCCGTCTCTGGACCCGCTCGGGGCGGGGTATCACATCACGC
>WFTU01000118.1 GCA_015485375.1 Paracoccaceae bacterium
GCTTGCCGGTGGTCTCCGCATCGCCCTCCACATCCAGCACATCATCCTGTATCTGGAAGGCCAGTCCCAGCGCCCCGATGCGCGCCTATGCCGGGGCGCTGGGACTGGCCTTCCAGATACAGGATGATGTGCTGGATGTGGAGGGCGATGCGGAGACCACCGGCAAGCGTGTCGGCAAGGATGCGGAGGCCGGAAAAGCCACTTTCGTTTCCCTGCTGGGGCTGGACGGGGCCAAGGCGCGGGCGGCGGAACTGGTCACAATTGCGACCGAAGCCCTTGCACCTTTTGGCGAAAAGGCGGAAAACTTGCGTCAGGCCGCACAATATACCATAACCCGCGCGACCTGATTTAGAGTCGTCAATCTGGATAATGCCGTGCCCGATCGCCCCGAAACACCTGTTCTCGACCGTGTGAACATCCCTGCCGATATGAAGGCGCTCTCGGATGCCGAGTTGCGGCAACTGGCGGACGAGGTGCGGGCCGAGACGATCTCGGCCGTCTCCGTCACCGGCGGGCATCTGGGCGCGGGTCTGGGCGTGGTGGAGCTGACCGTGGCCGTGCATGCGGTGTTCGACACGCCGAAAGACAAGTTTATCCTCGATGTCGGGCACCAGAGCTATCCGCACAAGATCCTGACGGGGCGACGGAGCCGCATCCGCACCCTGCGGTCCGGCGGCGGGCTGTCCGGTTTTACCAAGCGCAGCGAAAGCCCCTATGATCCTTTCGGGGCGGGGCATAGCTCCACCTCGATTTCCTCGGCTGTCGGGTTGACCATGGCGCGCGAACTGGGCGGGACCACGCCGGAGGGGCTGGGCGACACGATTGCCCTGATCGGTGATGGCGCCATGTCGGCGGGTATGGCCTTCGAGGCGCTGAACCACGCGGGGCATCTGGGCAAGCGGATGTTCGTGATCCTGAACGACAACGACATGTCGATCGCGCCGCCGGTGGGGGCGCTGTCGTCCTATCTGTCGCGGCTGTATTCCGAAGAGGGGTTTCAGGAGCTGAAATCGGCCGCCAAGGGTGCCGTTTCGCTGCTGCCGCCGCCGTTGCAGGAAGGCGCGCGCCGCGCCAAGGAAATGCTGAAATCCATGACCGTCGGCGGCACCCTGTTCGAGGAGCTGGGCTTCTCCTACGTCGGGCCGATTGACGGCCATGATATGGAACAATTGCTGTCGGTCCTGCGGACCGTGAAGGAACGCGCCGACGGGCCGGTGCTGATCCATGCGGTGACGAAAAAGGGCAAGGGCTACCACCCCGCCGAGGGCAGCGCCGACCGCGGCCATGCGCGCGGGCGTTTCGATGTGGCAACGGGGGAGCAGGTCAAGACCCCCTCCAACGCGCCGAGCTATACCAAAGTGTTTGCCGAGAGCCTGATTGCCGAGGCGGCGGACCCGAAAATCGTGGCGGTAACGGCGGCGATGCCCGACGGCACGGGGCTGAACCTGTTTGCCGAACGCTACCCCAACCGCTGTTTCGACGTCGGCATTGCCGAACAGCACGCGGTGACCTTTGCCGCCGGTATGGCGGCGGGCGGGATGAAGCCCTTCGTGGCGATCTATTCGACGTTTTTGCAGCGCGGCTACGACCAGATCGTGCATGACGTGGCGATCCAGCGCCTGCCGGTGCGTTTCGCCATCGACCGTGCAGGGCTGGTGGGCGCGGACGGGCCGACCCATGCGGGCAGCTTCGACATCGGGTTCCTCGCCAACCTGCCGGACTTTGTGGTCATGGCCGCGGCGGACGAGGCGGAACTGGTGCATATGGTGGCGACGGCCGCGGCGATCAACGACCGCCCCTCGGCCTTCCGTTTTCCGCGTGGCGAGGGCGTGGGGGTGGAAATGCCCGAACGCGGCGAACCGCTGGAGATCGGTAGGGGCCGGATGATTGCGAAGGGCGAGCGCGTGGCGATCCTGTCCTTCGGTGCCCGTCTGGCCGAGGTGCAAAAGGCCGCCGAGGCGCTGGCCGCCAAGGGCATCAAACCGACGATTGCCGATGCACGTTTCGCCAAACCGCTGGACCGCGAATTGATCCTCGATCTGGCCGCCAACCACGAGGCGCTGATCACCATCGAGGAAGGCGCCGTGGGCGGTTTCGGCAGCCATGTGGCGCAGCTTCTGGCCGAGGAGGGCGTGTTCGACCACGGCCTGAAATTCCGCTCGATGGTCTTCCCCGATACCTTCGTGGACCACAATTCACCCAAGGCCATGTATGACGCCGCCGGCATGAACGCACCGGAGATCGAAGCGAAGGTGCTGGAGGTTCTGGGCGTAGCGCAAATCGGGGCAAAACGGGCGTAATCCCGCCAGATGCGCACAAAAAATATGGCATCCAGCCTGAACCGCACCATTTTGTCGTGAAATCTCGGGGAGGTTCTGCCGTGGAACCCTGTGTGGTTTGCGGGGTAGGCAAACCGGAATTAGGCGAAGCAATCGCGCCGGTAGTCCGGTACCGGTGTCAATCGGTGCCGTCGTGTGCCAAACGAACGGTCCGAAACCGGACGGATCGTGTGGGTTGATGTTGCGTTGCCCGGCGCGATTACCCCGTTTGAACGTTTTAAGTCCAGCCCGGCGGGAATCGTTATAGGGCGGATTGGTTAAGATCGGGTGAACGGCTTACCCCGTCCGCCGGTCGATTTCCGTCAGCTGTCGCATAATCCGGCTTTTCACCGGTGGCAGGATATTCCCCAGCCGTAGCGCCGCGTCGCGCAGGATTTTGGCGGGGGTGCTGGTGTCGGTGTAGAGTTTTACCAGCGCGTTGGTTCCCAGATAGATCGGGCGGGATTTGCGGCGGTGGCGGGACTGGTAGCGGCTGAGGAGGCCGAAATCCCCGATGTCGGTGCCGTTTTGCAAGGCCTTGCGGACCTCGCCTGCCAGAATCTCTGCGCCGAACAGGCCGAGGTTGAAGCCATGTGCAGTGACCGGGTGCATCCCGACCGCCGCGTCGCCCACCAGCGCAAAGCGGGTGGCGATGAATTTGTCGGCGTAGACGGAGACCAGCGGATAGGGATGGCGTTCGGAAACCAGCTTCATTTTGCCGAGCGCATTGTCGAAACGCGCCGCGATATCGTCGGCGAAGGCCTCGGGGGTCATGGCCATGATTTCATCCGCGCGATCGGCGGAGATGGTGACGACGACCGAGGAAAGATTGCCGTGCATCGGCAGGATGGCGAGGGTCTGGTCGTAATGGAAACACTCGGTCGCGGTGTCGTTGTGGGACAACTCGTGCTCCATCTCGCAGACGATCACCACGCGGCCGAAATCCTGCATGGCGGCCGAGATGCCCATCTTGCGGCGGGTGCCGGAAAACCGGCTGTCGGCCGCGATCACCAGTTTGGCGGTCAGTTCGGTATCGTCCGAAAGAGTCACTTTGCCGATGGCGGGATCGGTGTGGATGTCGGTGACCTCGACTCCGGTGATCAGGGAAATATTGTCGAAATCCTTGACGACATTATAGGCCGCGCGGCGGATCAGGAAATTCGGGATAATGTGGCCGAGGTAGTCCGCATGGGTCCGGTTGGCGTCGAAATGCAGGGCATAGGGGGACTGGCCGTTAACGACCTTGGCGTCGCGGATGGTGCCGATCTGGTCCTGCGGGATGTGGCCCCA
>WFTU01000119.1 GCA_015485375.1 Paracoccaceae bacterium
CATATATGCGCCGCCGAAGCTCGCCACCTGTGCCAGATTTTCCGCGCCAAGCCCCTGACCGTAGAGCGCCCAGAAGGCCACCCAGCCGACAATCCCGCCCTGAAACGCCACCGAGAGCGCCAGCGCCTGTTTATAGGTCACGTCGCGATAGGCCGTCGCCGCCGGAATGATCCGTTTGGCCAGCAGGCTCATGGCATAGAGCGGCACCAGCAGCGTGGTGACATTGATTCCGTATTGCGGCAGGTCGCTCGGGGCGAAAAACAGCCCCTGTATCAGCAACCCCGAGGCAAGCCCGATCATTGCCGCCGGTGCGCCGAACAGCAGAAACAGCGTCGAGCCGAGGATCAGATGCACCTCGGAAACGCCGACGGGGTGGTGCGGGAAAATCTGGAAAAAACTGAAAACCATCGCTGTGGTCACCAGCGAACGCGCCGCCAGCGTGGCGACGCCGTTTTCGGCAACGAAATCGCGCGACAGTTTGGCTGTAAGCGCCAGCGCGCCCGTTGCCGTGACGGCACCCAGTGCCATTTTCGCGCCCTCTACGACGCCCGGTTCGATATGCATGATACGCATCCTTCTGTTCCACCGCGACACACACCCCGTGTCGACGGTATTGAAATCCGGCAGGGAAACGGGAAAGGGAGGCCTGAGCCCCGACATCGCCCGCCGCAATGCCAACGTGACGCCTCTGGCCGGTCTCCGGACTCGTATGCGGCCTTTCGACCGGATGAACCGCCTTCCCGCGCATTCGCGCAGTGGCATCATGGTCCATCGCAACACACCTACCGTTGCGGGGGCAGTGCCGGACTTGTGAAAACACGCACCGGCTTCCCGTTTACCCTGCCGTTTCAAGGGCAGGCACCAAAAGCTTCCAGTGTGGTAAGGTTTGCGCAGGGGCGCTGTCAACGGGAAAACCGGCCTGCGACATTGCGAAACGCGAAACAGTGCCTATGTTCCAGACGGGCGCAGGCGATGGTGTCGAAACCATTTGCCAAAGCCGCCGAGTGTGCTATAGCGCGCCCCAAGTGATTGCCGGAGACCCTGTCTGCGGCGCGCTTGCCGTTACGGCAACAAACCGCGCCGCCCCGAAACGGGCCGCAGGAATACTCTAACGGGCCACGAACGGCCCACAAAAAACCGAGGATGAAAACATGAGCGACATCGCAGACCGCGTAAAGAAAATTGTTGTCGAGCACCTGAGCGTAGACGAAGCCAAAGTAACCGAAACCGCTTCGTTCATCGACGATCTGGGCGCCGACAGCCTCGACACCGTCGAGCTGGTTATGGCCTTCGAAGAAGAGTTCGGTATCGAGATCCCGGACGATGCGGCCGAAACCATCCAGTCCTTCGGCGATGCGGTCAAATTCATCACCGAAAACTCCTGATTTTCTGCACATCGCAGGAATGTGAACGGCGTCCCCCGCGGGCGCCGTTTTTTTGTGTAAGCTGGCGTCCTATTTGATCTGGAACAAGGCCTGACTATTTTAGTCAGGATATCGAGGCGCAAACTTACATATTCGAGGACTCACCATGACCCGACCGACTATCAATTACTTCTCCGATGTCCTGTGCATCTGGTCCTATATTTCCCAGATCCGGCTGGAACAGCTGGCCAGGGAATACGAGGGGCGCGTTGAAATCAATGAACAATTCGTCTCGGTCTTTCCCGACGCACGCACCAAGACCGCGGCCACATGGAAGGACAAGGGCGGCTACGAGGCGATGAACAAACTGTTCCAGCGCCTGTCGAAAAAATACGACCACATCAGTGTGCATCCGGACGTCTGGACCGTGACGCAGCCCTATACCTCCACCGTGATCCACCAGACGCTGAAGGCGTTTCAGGCGGCGGGGCAGGAGGATGGCGACGCCGATCTGCCCTATATCGAGACCCTCGGCGCGCGCGCCATCAAGCGTTTCCGCGATGCCTTCTTTGCCGAGGCCCGCGATATCTCCAACTGGAGCGTGCAGGCCGAACTGGCCGAGGAAATCGGCGTTGACCCCGCCCGCATCGAGGCCAAGCGCCGCTCGGGCGAGGCGGCGGCGCTGCTGGACGCCGACCTCAAACATGCCGATTCCCTCGGTGTGAAAGGCAGCCCGACATTCGTGATGAACGAGGGGCGGCAGGTGCTTTACGGCAACGTCGGCTACAAGCTGATTCAGGCCAACGTCGAGGAACTGTTCCGTGAACACGGCGAGGAAGCCGCCAGCTGGTGCTGATTGCAGCTATCCTTTTGAAAAACCGGCGCTAGACTGCGGGAAACAACACAGGAGTTTCCCGCATGGTCCGTTTTCTTGTCGCCATCACCCTGCTGCTCGCCAGCCCCGCTTTCGCGCAGTTTCAGGGGTCCGACGACCGCCTGTTTGTGGATTGGCCCGATCTGGAGGAGGAATACCAGCCCGGTTCCGAATTCATCATCCACGCCATCGTGCCGGACGGGCGGCCGGACCAGACCATCTATGTTATTTCGCGTGACCGGAACGGCGACCTGATCCCCTTCGGCGCATTCGAATGCGGGGCGGAGTTCACGCTTCTAAACAGTTTTACCAACGGTTTCCGTGACATACGCTGCGTAGCGGTCGATGGCGTCGGCAACCGCACACGCTATACCCTGCGTGTAAAAAACAACGCCGGATACGAACTGGATTAACCGTTTCCTAACCTTTCCCCGCTATAAGGGCGGGGCTAGGCAGGCCGTCAGAGGGCCATTTGGGGTATAATCGCGCCGGGCAAACAGACTACCAACACCAGCATTTGCCCGATTGTCGGGATCTGGTGCAGCAGATTTTCGACAGGCCTTGTATCGGGCCGCCCGCGCGATTTGCCTCTCCGCCGATCGGCTGTTCATCCCAAGCAGCCCATCATGGTCCGAAGCGGTCCTCTCCGAGATTTACGACAATAATGGCGCGGAATCCCTTCGGGTGCCATATTTTTTGTGCCTAAATTCCGGCGAGCGCCTTTGCCAACCGGTTTTGCCGCTCGACGATTGCGCCCAGTTCCACCCCCGTCAGATGCCCCTCGCGCACCACGGCGCGGCCTTCCACGAACAGGTCGCGCACATTGAACGGGCCGCAAAGCACCAGCGCCGCGACCGGATCCCACGATCCTGCGGCCTCCAGCCCCGACACATCCCAGACTGCGAAATCGGCGCGTTTGCCGACCTCCAGCGATCCCAGATCGTCGCGCCCCAGCACATCGGCTCCGCCGCGCGTCGCGATCTCCAGCGTTTCGCGCGCCGACATGGCGTCGGCCCCGTTCGCCACCCGTTGCAACAGCATGGCTTGCCGCGCCTCGCTCAACAAATGCCCCGCGTCGTTGCTGGCGGAACCGTCCACCCCAAGCGCCACCTTCACCCCCGCATCCCGCATCGCGCGCACCGGCGCAATACCGGAGCCGAGCCGACAGTTGGAGCAGGGGCAATGGGCAACGCCGGTGCCGGTTCTTGCAAACAGATCAATCTCTTGCGCGTCCAGCTTCACGCAATGGGCGTGCCAGACATCCGCACCGGTCCAGCCCAGATCCTCGGCATATTGTCCGGGACGCACGCCGAATTTTTCGAGGCTGTAGGCAATATCCTCGTCGTTTTCCGCCAGATGGGTGTGCAGCATCACCCCCTTGTCCCGCGCGAGCAGCGCCGAGTCACGCATCAATCCGGTCGAAACCGAAAACGGCGAGCAGGGGGCCAGCCCGACCCGCACCATCGCGCCCGCGGACGGGTCGTGGAAGGCGTCGATCACGCGGATCGAATCCTCCAGAATGGCGCGCTCGTTTTCCACCAGCGAATCCGGCGGCAGGCCGCCGTCGCTCTCGCCGATACTCATGGAGCCGCGCGTCGGGTGGAACCGCAGCCCGACGGTTTTCGCCGCCTCGATCGTATCCTCCAGCCGCACGCCGTTCGGGTAAAGATACAGATGGTCCGAGGACATGGTGCAACCCGACAGCGCCAGCTCCGCCAGCCCGACCTGTGCGGAGACAAACATCTCCTCCGGTCCCATCCGCGCCCAGATCGGATAGAGGGTCTGCAGCCAGCCGAACAGCAGCGCATCCTGCCCGCCCGGCACCGCGCGGGTCATGGTCTGGTAGAGGTGGTGATGGGTGTTCACCAGCCCCGGCGTTACCACACAGCCCGCTGCATCAATCACCGTATCGGCGGTTTCGGGCACCGCGCCCACGGCCTCGATCACCCCGTCACGGGCGAAAACCCCGCCGGAGATCTCGCGCCGCGCGCCGTCCATTGTCACCACCATCTCGGCGTTTTTCACCAGCACGGTTGCCATTCAGCCCTCCAGCATTTCGGTTACACGGATGCGGATATGTTCCGCCATATAGTCGATAAACAGCCGCACCTTCGGGTCCTGCAAACGCTTGTGCGGATAGATGATGCTGAGCGCGGTGGCCTCGGGCGGGGTTTCCGGCAGAACCTCCACCAGCGCGCCGCTTTCCAGATGCCCCGCGATTTCGAAGCGTGGTTTGTTGACGATGCCCTCGCCGGCCAGCGCCCAGTCGGTCAGCACGTCGCCGTCATCGGATTCAAACGGCCCGTGGACCTCGAATTTCTGCAAACCGTCGGGCATTTGCAGCCGCCAGAAGTATTCTTTCGAGCCCGGAAACCGCAGCAGCAGGCAGGCGTGTTCATCGTCGATCAGATCCGTTGCCACGCGCGGGGTGCCGTGTTTTTCCAGATAGGCGGGGGAGGCCGCCAGCACACGGCTGCAATCGAGGATCCCGCGCATCCGGAAATTCGAATCCGGCAGATGGCCAAGACGAAAGGCGACATCGAGCGCCTCCGTCGTGATGTCCACAGACCGGTCCGACAGGCGCAGGCGCACGTCGATGTCGGGGAATTGCGCGTGGAACTCCGGCACCAGCGGCGCGATCAGGCGCCGCCCGATGCCGAGCGGCGCGGTGACGTGGATCGAGCCTTTGGGGTTGTTCGAGACTTCGGCCACCTCGGCCTCCGCCTCGGCCACCGCCTCCAGAATTTTCTGCGCCCCGCGATAGAATATCTGCCCGTGTTCCGTGGTGGTCAGCTTGCGCGTCGTGCGGTTGAACAGCCGCACCCCGAGGTGCTTTTCCAGCTCCTTGATCCGGTTGCTCGCCACGGCAGGCGAGGCACGCAGATCCCGCCCCGCCGCCGACAGCGAGCCGAGCTCCACCACGCGCACGAACATCCGGATGTTGTTGAGATAGGCCATGTTTCCTCCAATACGCCGGATTCCGGCCTATCATTTTACAGAAAAATTTGAAAGTGTGCTGTGCGGAATTCGCTACTGTCGCAGCGGCGTTTCTGGCAGATTGGGCGGAACTGCAGGAGAATCCCGATGTTTGACTACCCTCTGATCATGGAATGGCTGGCCTTTGCCGTGCGCTGGATCCATGTGATCACCGCGATTGCCTGGATCGGATCGTCCTTCTATTTCATCGCGCTCGACCTCGGCCTGCGCCAGCGCGAGGGGCTGCCCGAGGGGGCCTACGGCGAGGAATGGCAGGTCCACGGCGGCGGATTCTACCACATCCAGAAATATCTGGTCGCGCCCGAGGCCATGCCGGCGCACCTCACATGGTTCAAATGGGAAAGCTACGCCACATGGCTGTCCGGTTTTACCCTGCTGACGCTGGTCTATTACGCCCGCGCCGACCTGTTCCTGATCGACACCGATGTGATGGAGCTGACGCCGCTGATGGCGATCTCGATCTCCGTCGCCTCGATCGTTATCGGCTGGTTTGCCTATGACTGGCTGTGCAAGTCGAAATTCGGGCAGGACAATACGAAACTGATGATCCTGCTCTATGTGATCCTCGTGGCACTGGCCTGGGGGTTCACGCAGGTGTTTTCCGGCCGCGCGGCGTTTCTGCATCTGGGGGCGATTACCGCCACGATCATGAGCGCCAATGTGTTTCTGGTCATCATCCCGAACCAGAAAATCGTCGTGGCCGACCTGATTGCGGGGCGCAAGCCGGACCCGAAATACGGGCGCATCGCCAAACAGCGCTCGACACATAACAACTATCTGACGCTGCCGGTGATTTTCCTGATGCTGTCGAACCACTACCCGCTGGCCTTCGCCACCGAATACAACTGGGTGATTGCAAGTCTGGTGTTCCTGATGGGCGTCACCATCCGCCACTATTTCAACACCCGCCATGCGCGCAAGGGCAATCCGGTCTGGACGTGGGTGGCAACAACGGTGCTGTTCCTGATTATCATGTGGCTCTCCACGCTGCCGAAAGCCCTGACCGGCGATGTCGAGGAAGCGGCGCTGACACCGGCCGAGGAACGGCTGGTGGCCTCGGCCAGCTTCGAGGACGTGCGCGACACGGTGCTGGGC
>WFTU01000120.1 GCA_015485375.1 Paracoccaceae bacterium
GATCTGGAGATTGGCGAGCGGCACCTCGGCCTGACGACGCCGGGCGAGACCGGCGCACTGGCGGTTCTGATCGAGCGGTTGGGTGCGCGGATGGCGGAGTCGGTTGATCTGGATGCTTTGATGGAAATCGGGCGTTCTGCGCCTGCGCTAACAGCCGACCCGCTGCCAAAACCCGAACGGTTTGCCGAGGGGTTGCGTATCGGCATCCCCCGCGACGAGGCCTTCGGTTTCTACTATCCCGACGATCTGGAAGCGATGCAGGCGGCTGGGGCGGAGCTGGTGTTTTTCGATGCCCTGCGCGATCCGGCATTGCCGGAGGTGGATGGGCTGTTCATCGGCGGGGGCTTCCCCGAGACTTCGGCGGCGGCATTGGCTGCGAATACCTCGCTGATGGGGGATATCCGGTCGAAGATTGCGGCGGGCCTGCCGGGCTATGCCGAGTGTGGCGGGCTGATGTATCTGTGCCGTTCGCTCGAATGGCAGGGCGAACGTCATCCCATGGTTGGCGTTATCAAAGGTGATGCGGTTATGTGCCCTCGTCCGCAGGGGCGCGGCTATACAAGGTTGCAGGCTGGCGCTGATTGCTTGTGGCAAGTAGGTGCAGAGCCGTTCAAGGCGCATGAGTTCCATTACGCGCGGGTGGATAACCTGCCGGAAGACACGCGCTTCGGATTCGATATGCAGCGCGGCGCGGGGATCGACGGGGCGCATGACGGGGTGGTAGTGAACAACCTGATGGCCGGTTTCTGCCATATGCGCAACACGGCGGGAAACCCCTGGGTGGAGCGGTTCTTGCAGTTTGTGAAAGACCGGATCGCCTAAGTTTCCGGCTCTCCGCTGTTACGCGCGTCCGGGGGCCACAGCGCGGTCCGGTTTTGGACGCCCGCCTGTATTTTCCGGATATTGCTGCGCATGAAACGCACATCCACGTAGTTGTAAAGGGGTGTATAGGCGAGCGGGTTGATCTTGTTGATCAAGGTGACGACGCTCTGCAACGACATGCGTTTCTTTCGGGCGCCTTGCGGAGCATTCGCCGGGCGATCTATCGGGACGAAAGCCTTCTCCAGAACATGTTCGAAAAAGTCGACGTAGGTGTTTCGATATTGTTTTGTGAAACGCGTGGTTTTCGTCAGATACGGTTTGGTGGTTCCGACAAAATGGAGCAGGTGCGGGTTGAATTCAGGGATGAGGCGAAAGGGTGTTTCTGAGCCCTGCCAGTTCCACTCCGGCGGAAGCGGATGCCAGTCGCCGCGCAGGTATCCGTTGGACGCGTCCTGATCCGTGAAACTGAACAAGTGACGGTTTTCGCTTGCATAGGTGATGACACCGGCCATGATATCAGCCTGACAATACGCTTCGACATTGTAGACCAGAACGCCCGCGTTGAAATATCTGGTGTTTTGAATTCCCATTGCTGTCCAGCTTTTGCGAACAGATTCATAGAGAACATCCCGCCATTGTATGCCATCAAGTATTGCGGATACAGGTTTGTCGGTGGAGGCCAGCGTGAACAGGTCCGACAGTTTTCCGTGGCGGAGATAGACATCCGTATCGAGATATATGATTTGTTCGTAGTCGTTCCGGAAAATTTCGGGCAGGGCCACTTTGATATGACAGGCAATCGGGATGGACGGACGGGTGGGAATGGCTTCCAGTTTGGTTGTGGATATCTCGCAGGTCCGGATCTCCGGAAGGTGGGGATGGCCAGCCTCCAGACCCTTGACGGGAGTGCAAAACACCAGATCGTAGTCGCGATCCGGCTCATTTTTCGCGATTTGCCAGAAAACAAAGCGGGCGTAGTCGACGACGTTCTCGTCGCCGGTCAATATTACCGCGCGGTTGTGTTTTTTCTGTCCTGTTTCGGAGATCAGCATAGCGCGCCATCCGGCTTGAAGGGGGTTAACCCGTTCTATACGAAAATGCCCCGCTCGCAAGGCGAGCGGGGCACAAAGCCGTTATATCCCTGGAAAGGTCCGGATCAGGCTTTTTTGATCTCGAAGGTGTATACGTCACCGGCGGAGTCGGAGCTCAGCAGCTCGTTCCCGGTCTGACGGGCGAAAGCCGCGAA
>WFTU01000121.1 GCA_015485375.1 Paracoccaceae bacterium
ATCAAGGGCAGGACGGTCTCGGGCAGGACTGTTTTGACCGGATTGGGGGGCGGCATTCTTTCCGGCGCGGCCTACGGTCTGGTGATTTATGCGGCGGCGCTGGCCCCGCTGGGGATGGTTTCGACCCTGCGCGAGACCTCGGTGGTGTTCGCGGCGCTGATCGGGATCGTGCTGATGGGCGAGCGGCCGTGGCGCTTGCGGATTGTGGCCTCGGTGGTGGTCGCGGGCGGAGTCATCCTGATGACTATCGGTTCAGCATAGTTGCGGCTGAAAAAAAATTCACAAAATGCTTCCATTGTTACGAATTTGTCTTAAACTTGCGGCATTATGCCCGGGACAAGGGCAGGTGCCTTTGCGCACATCACCAAGCAACATGGGAGCTTGCAAATGAAATCGATCAAAACACTTGCTATGACATCCGTTCTGGCGCTGGGCTTTGCGGCCAACGCCATGGCGGTCGAGTTGACGGTCTATACGGCTGTGGAGGCCGAGGACCTGAAGCGCTATGCCGAGGCCTTCAACGAGGATTATCCGGATATCAAGATCAACTGGGTCCGTGATTCCACCGGTGTTATCACCGCGAAGCTGCTGGCCGAGAAAAACAACCCGCAGGCGGATGTGATCTGGGGGCTGGCGGCGACCTCGCTGCTGCTGATGAAGGGCGAAGGCATGCTGGAGCCCTATGCGCCGGCCGGTGTCGAGAATCTCGATCCGAAATTCGTTGATAACTCCACGCCGCCGACATGGACGGGAATGGATGCCTGGGTAGCCTCGATCTGCTACAACACGGTTGAAGGCGAGAAGAACGGTATTCCGGCCCCGACAAGCTGGGCCGATCTGACTGATCCGGTTTACAAGGACCAGATCATCATGCCGAATCCGAATTCCTCGGGCACCGGTTTCCTCGATGTATCGAGCTGGTTGCAGATGTTCGGTGAAGAGGGCGGCTGGAACTACATGGATGCGCTGCACGAGAATATCGCGCGCTATACCCATTCCGGTTCCGCGCCGTGTAAACTGGCGGCTGCCGGTGAAACCACTGTTGGCGTTTCCTTCGCCTTCCGCGGAGCCAAGTCGAAAGCCGCAGGCGCGCCGATTGAAATCATCGTGCCGACCGAGGGCGTAGGCTGGGATATGGAAGCCACGGCGATTGTTGCCGGTACTGCCGAGCTGGAAGCCGCACAGACGCTGGTTGACTGGACCGTGACCCGCAAGGCGAACGAGCTGTACAATCAGGGTTATGCGGTTGTGGCCTATCCGGGCGTTGCCAAGCCAGTGGAATATTTCCCCGAAGGTCTGGTTGACGCGATGATCGACAACGACTTCGAATTCGCCGCCAACAACCGCGCGCGTATTCTGGCCGAATGGGCGAAACGCTACGACGGAAAATCCGATCCGAAGTAAGGTTTTCTGCCTGATCTGAACCAGACGGAGGGGCGGCGCTGCGGCCCCTCCGTCACGAATACCATCTGTTTTTACGGAGTCCCCCATGCTTGACGCCCCCGCACCGACACCAAAGGTTTATCTGCATATCGAGAACCTGTGGAAGAAATTCGGGGATTTTGTGGCGCTGCGGGAGATTTCGCTTGATGTGATCGAAAGCGAGTTCCTGTGTTTTCTGGGGCCGTCCGGTTGCGGCAAGACCACGTTGCTGCGCGCGATTGCCGGGCTGGATTTGCAAACCACGGGCAAGGTGGAGCAGGCGGGGCGGGATGTTTCCAACCTGCCGCCGGCGGAGCGGGATTTCGGGATTGTGTTCCAGTCCTATGCGCTGTTTCCGAACCTGACGATTGAAAAGAATATCGCCTACGGGCTGGAGAACGAGAAACGCCCGAAGGCCGAGATCAAGGCGCGGGTGGCGGAACTGCTGGAACTGGTCGGCCTGCCGGAGCAGGGCAAAAAATATCCGGCGCAGCTTTCGGGCGGGCAGCAACAGCGTATTGCGCTGGCGCGGGCCATTGCAACCAGTCCGGGGCTGTTGCTGCTGGACGAGCCGCTCTCGGCGCTGGATGCCAAGGTGCGGGTGCATTTGCGCCACGAGGTCAAGGAACTGCAGCGCAAGCTGGGCGTGACCACGGTGATGGTGACCCATGATCAGGAGGAGGCCCTGTCGATGGCCGACCGGATTGTGGTGATGAACCACGGCACCATCGAGCAGGTCGGCACGCCGGTGGAGATTTACCGCGAGCCTGCCAGCCTGTTTGTGGCCGACTTTATCGGCGCGATGAACCAGATACCGGCGGTGGCGGATACCACCGGCACGGTCACGGTCAACGGCAAGGTTCTGGCGAGCGACAACAGCGCGTTCGAGGGCGGGGTCGGCGTCGTTGCCGCGATCCGGCCCGAGGATATTATCCCCGTCGAGGCGGGCGAGGCCGAGGCGATCCCCGTGCAGATCGAGGATATGGAGTTCCTCGGCTCGTTTTATCGCGCCACCATCACCTGTGCGGAGATGGGCGGCGTGGAGCTGATGGCGGATTTCTCGATCAACGCGGTGCGGCGGCTCGATCTGTCTATCGGTAAATCCATGAGCGTGCATCTGCCCGCCGACCGGCTCAAGGTGTTTCCGGCGGAGGAAGGCTGATGTCCGCTGCCGAAATGACCGGACCGCTGGTCAAACCCAAACTGGGGCGCGATGACTGGACCCAGCGCGGGTTCATGCTGGTGATTGCGCTGTATCTGGTGGTGGCGCTGGCGCTGCCGCTCTATGCGATGCTGTCCAAGGCGTTCTCGACCTATGCGTTCGACCTGACCGCCTTCGAGGTGCAGGTGAGTGACGAGGCGGGGGTATACAACGATCCGCCCGTGACATTGGCGGAACTGAATGCCGGGCGGCAGGTCTGGGACAAGGCCGATCTGACGGTTGGCTCCGACGGGCGGCTGGGGCTGACCGATCTGTTCCCCGACTACAGTTTCCGCTCTCCGGTGATGTATAAATTCCGCGGGAAAACGGCGGAGGATGTCTATCTGGTTGGCTCCGAGCGGCAAACGGGGCCGGAGTGGCAGGAGTTTGATTCCAACACCTTCCGCCGGCTGGTGATCCGGCCGGCGAAGGATGTGGGGCTGGGGAACTTCACGCGCTATTTCTCGACCCCCTCGCTGTTCCAGTCGATCGAGAACTCGCTGTGGATTGCCGCGATTTCCACGGTCATTACGGTCACGCTGGCCTTCTGGTTCGCCTATGCGCTGGCGCGCAGCTGTATGCGGTTCAAGGGTGTATTCCGCATGATTGCCATGCTGCCGATCCTTGTGCCCTCTCTGCTGCCGGGGATTGCGCTGATCTATCTGTTCGGCAATCAGGGGGTTTTGAAAGCGTTCCTGATGGGGAACACGATTTATGGTCCGATCGGCATTGTCATCGGCTCGGTGTTTTTTACCTTTCCCCATGCGATGATTATTATCTCCACCGCCCTGTCGATTTCCGATGCACGGCTCTACGAGGCGGCAGTGTCATTGAAGGCGAGCCGGTGGAAAACCTTCTGGACCGTGACGATCCCGGGTGCGCGCTATGGTCTGTTCTCCGCGGCTTTCGTCGTGTTCAATCTGGTCATTACCGATTTCGGTCTGCCCAAGGTGATCGGCGGCAAATTCAACGTGCTGGCGGTGGATATCTATAAACAGGTGATCGGGCAGCAGAATTTCGAGATGGGGGCGGTGGTTTCTGTCGTGCTGCTGGTGCCGGCGGTGCTGGCCTTTGCCATTGACCGGCAGGTGCAGAAGAAACAGGTGGCGCTGCTCTCGGCGCGCTCGGTGGTTTACGAGCCGAAGCCGAACAAGCTGTTCGACCGGATATTCCTCGCCTATTCCTCGCTGGTGGCGCTGTTTATCGTCGGCATTATCGCCATGTGCCAGTTCGCGGCACTGGTGAAATTCTGGCCATATAATTTGAGCCTGTCGCTGCGAAACTACAATTTCGACCTGATGGATGGTGGCGGCTGGGGGGCCTATAAAAACTCGATAACGCTGGCGGTGCTGACGGCGGTGATCGGGACAATCGTGGTGTTTCTGGGCGCCTATATGGTCGAGAAAACCAAAGGATTCGAGAAGGGGCGCGCGGCGTTTCAGGCGCTGGCGATGCTGCCGATGGCGATTCCGGGGATGGTGCTGGGGCTGTCGTATATTTTCTTCTTCAACAACCCGTCCAACCCGCTGAACGTGATTTACGGCACGATGATTATTCTGGTGGTCTCCACCGTCACCCATTTCTATACGGTGTCGCATCTGACGGCGGTGACGGCGCTCAAGCAGATGGATACGGAGTTTGAATCCGTTTCCGCCTCGCTCAAGCAGCCGTTTTTCAAGCTGTTCTGGCGGGTGACGGTGCCGGTGTCGATGCCGGCGGTCCTGAATATCTCGATCTATCTGTTCGTGAATGCGATGACGACGGTTTCGGCGGTGGTGTTCCTGTATTCGACCGACACCGCGCTGGCGTCGGTGGCCGTTCTGAACATGGATGACGCGGGCGATATTGCCCCTGCGGCGGCGATGGGGATGATGATTTTCTATACCAATGCCGGTGCGCGGATCATTCATGCGCTGGCCTCGCGCCGGATATTGCGGCGTTCGGAGGCATGGCGGCGCAGCGGTTGAGGGAATTGACTCACATCAACGTATAAATAGTGTGGAATGCTATATTAGCTGCGATTGAAATAAAGAGGATTCCCATGACAGATACACCCGCCGAAAAGTTTGATCAGGAAAACGAAGCTGTCGATCTGACGCAGCATATGAATGTGCCCAAGGATTCACCGCAGGCACGGTTCGAGCAGTCGCGCTATCCCTATCAGCAAAAGATGAAAAAGGCGGCTTACGAGGCCGAGAAGGCCAAGCTGCAGGTCGAGTTGCTGAAGGTGCAGCAATGGGTCGAGGAAACCGGCCAGAAGATCGTGCTTCTGTTCGAGGGGCGCGATGCGGCTGGCAAGGGTGGAACGATCAAGCGGTTTACCGAACACCTCAATCCACGCGGTGCGCGCGTGGTGGCGCTCAACAAACCGTCGGAGCGCGAGCGCAGCCAGTGGTATTTCCAGCGCTATATCCAGCAACTGCCCTCGGCGGGCGAGATCGTGTTTTTTGACCGGTCGTGGTATAATCGCGCCGGTGTGGAACGGGTGATGGGATTCTGCACACCGGGCGAGTATCTGGAATTCATGCGCCAGACGCCGGATCTGGAACGGATGTTCACGCGATCGGGTATCTGGCTGTTCAAATACTGGTTTTCGGTCACGCAGGACGAGCAGCGGCGGCGCTTTGAATCGCGTGAGCATGATCCGCTGAAACAGTGGAAGCTGTCACCCATTGATCGCGCCAGCCTTGGTAAATGGAACGACTATACCGAGGCCAAGGAGGCGATGTTCTTCTACACCGACACCGCCGATGCGCCCTGGACGATTGTGAAGTCGAATGACAAGAAGCGGGCACGGCTGAACACCATGCGGCATTTCCTGTCGTCGCTTCCCTATCCGGATCGTGACGAGAGCGTGGCAACGCCGGCCGATCCGTTGATCGTCGGCCATGCGGGCCATGTGATCGGGAACGACCGGCATATATTGGGCAAAACCCTGCATCCCGACGGACGCAAGTAGCAAAAAGGCCCGACGGCTGTCTGCTCGGGCGCGCTGTGTAACGAAAAATGTTTTTTCTGTAGGGCAATGATGGTATCCGTCGTTGGATATCATTATTGCCCGGGATCAACAGATAATGCCCCAAACCTCGGAAACGCTGCGCGCCCTTGCCGAATTGCTGCAATTCAAAGACCGGCTCCTTGTCGTGGATATCGGTGCGAATCCGATCGGGGACCCGCCACCCTATGCCGTGCTGCAGGAGACCGGTCTGGTTAGTCTGGTCGGGTTCGAGCCACAGGAAAGCGCCTATCAGGCTTTGCTTGAGCAACTGCGGCCGGACGAGCGTATTTTACCTTACGCTGTCGGTGACGGACGCAAACATACGTTGAATGTCTACAAAGCCTCCGGTCTGACATCGTTGTTCAAGCTGCGGAACAAAACGTTGCGGGCCATGCGCGGGCTCTCCGGTCCCGGGCGTCTGATCGGAGAAGTGGAGGTCGACACCCGGCGGCTTGATTCGATCAAGGAGATCGACCGGATCGATTTTCTGAAGATAGATATTCAGGGCGGAGAACTGGCGGTCTTCAAATACGGGAAGAAGAAGTTGGCGAATACGCTGGCCATTCAGACCGAAGTGGGCTTTTTCCCGCTCTACGAGGGACAGCCTCTGTTCGGCGATGTGGACGTGTTTTTGCGATCCGTCGGTTTTGCATTCCATCGTTTCATGCATGTGGCCCGTTTCCCGCTGGGGAAACTGGTCGTTCGGGGGCGATGGCGGAGGCCAATGCATCAGGCTCTGGACGGAGATGTGGTGTATACCCGTGATTTTTCCGAACCGGAGCGCTGGAGCGACGATGAACTGGTCAGGATGGGCTTGCTCGCGCACGGATGTTTCGCAAGCTATGACCTCACGTCGCTATGTATCGGATATCTGGTGGAGCGTGGGGTGCTGGCGGAAGGAACGCTCGCAAAATATGCGGCGCTCCTTCCTGACGAGTATACGGCCTAGTACCGGTAGTGTTCCGGCTTGAACGGGCCTTCGGGCGTGACGCCGATGTATTCGGCCTGCTCGGGCGAGAGTTTCGAGAGTTTCACGCCGATGCGGTCCAGATGCAGGCGGGCGACTTTCTCGTCCAGATGTTTGGGCAGGATGTAGACATCGTTGCCATATTGGCCGTTGTTCTCCCATAGTTCGATCTGGGCCAGCACCTGATTGGTGAAGCTGGCGGACATCACGAAGGACGGGTGGCCGGTGGCGTTGCCGAGGTTCAGTAGACGACCTTCGGATAGCAGGATGATGCGGTTGCCCGAGGGCATTTCGATCATATCCACCTGATCCTTGATGTTGGTCCATTTGTGGTTTTTCAGCGCCGCGACCTGGATTTCATTGTCGAAATGGCCGATGTTGCCGACGATGGCCATGTCCTTCATCGCGCGCATATGCTCGATGCGGATCACGTCCTTGTTGCCAGTGGTGGTGACGAAAATATCGGCGTCGGCGACGGCGTCTTCCAGTGTCACGACCTCGAAACCGTCCATGGCGGCCTGCAGGGCGCAGATCGGGTCGATCTCGGTGACTTTCACGCGCGCTCCGGCGCCGCGCAGCGAGGCGGCGGATCCTTTGCCGACGTCGCCATAGCCGCAGACCACGGCGGTTTTGCCGGCCATCATGGTGTCGGTGGCGCGGCGGATGCCGTCAACCAGCGATTCCTTGCAGCCGTATTTGTTGTCGAATTTCGACTTGGTGACGGAATCATTCACGTTGATCGCCGGGAAGGGCAGTTGCCCCTGTTTCACCAGTTCATACAGACGATGCACGCCGGTGGTGGTTTCCTCGGAAACCCCTTTGATCGCATCGCGCTGCATGGTGAACCAGCCGGGCGAGGCGGCGAGGCGCTTCTTGATCTGCGCATAGATCGCTTCTTCTTCCTCGGAATGCGGGGTTTCCAGCAGCTCCGGCTCGCCGTTTTCGGCGCGCGCGCCCAGAAGCACATAAAGCGTTGCGTCGCCGCCATCGTCCAGAATCAGGTTGCAAGGCTCGCCCTCGAACTGGAATATCCGGTCCTGATA
>WFTU01000122.1 GCA_015485375.1 Paracoccaceae bacterium
AAATCACCCGCCCCCAATAATAGGTGATGTAAGCCCCCGCCAGTATCACCAGCCCCGCCGTCACCAGCCGCAAGACCCGCATCCCGCGCTCCGACAGCGTCCCGAACCCCGAGCGCCCCATGCCCGCCGCCAGTCCCAGCACCGTCAGCACCGTCCCCATGCCCGCCGCATAGGCCAGCAGGTTGCCAAGCGCCGCCAAAGGATTCTCCGTCAGGGCAATCCCGACCGCTGCCATGAAAACCGGCAGGGTGCAGGACAGCGACAACAATCCGTAGCTGATCCCGAACACCACATTGCCGTGCCGGTCACTGATCCGCCGGCAGGTCCTCGCCCCCGGCAACAGCGCCGCCCCCTTGCCGAACAGCGACAGTACCCCCGCAAGCGTCACCAGAATCCCGATCGCGAACCCGATATAGGGCACCGCCGTCCCGATCCAGTAAATCCCGGCCCCGAGGATAGCCCCCGCAATCCCGAACACCAGCACAAACCCCGCCGTCGCCCCGAGCCCCGCCCGCAACGTTGCAAGGATATCCCCCCCGCGCTCCGCCATCTGCCGCGCAAACCAGACCGGCAACAGCGCCAGCCCGCAAGGATTGACCGTCGCCACCGCTCCGGCAGCAAAGGCAAACAGCAACGCCGCCGTCATGGCCGCATCCTGCGAATGTCATGGAATATGCGAGGGCACATGGCCAGCCTCCGGTCGCTTCCCCTTCTGTCTAGCGCCAATCCCCGCACAAGAAAACCGCGGGCGAGGGGGCGTAACGGGGATGTGACCGTTGCGCGCAGCACTGCAAACAACCGGATTTTCCCTTGCACACGGTTTCGGCCCCGCCCATATATCCACCGCCGCAATCCTGCGGCAATTCTCAGGGCGGGGCGGAATTCCCCACCGGCGGTAACAGCCCGCGAGCGGCCCCGAAAGGGGTGACAAGCAGATACCGGTGGAATTCCGGAGCCGACGGTTAAAGTCCGGATGGAAGAGAATGGGCGCAAGAGCGCTCCGTTTGCTCTGGGTTGGTGTCTGACTAAGGGAGCAAACCATGACACAAACCCCGAAAATCGCCTTTATCAAGGCGCGCTGGCACAGTGATATCGTCGATCAGGCCGAGGTCGGCTTCAAACAGCACATGGCGGAAAACGCCCTCGACTGGCAGGTGGATACCTTCGAGATCCCCGGCGCATTCGAGGCCCCGCTGCTTGCCAAGCGCCTCGCCTTCAAGGGCTACACCGCCGTGGTCGTCGCGGCGCTGGTGGTGGACGGCGGCATCTACCGCCACGATTTTGTCGCCGCCGCCGTGGTCAACGGCCTGATGCAGGCGCAGCTGGAGGCCAACGTGCCGATGTTCAGCGTCTCGCTGACCCCGCACCATTTCCACAACAACGCCGAACACGTCGCGTTTTTCACGGAGCATTTCGTCAAGAAGGGAAGGGAGGCAGCACAGGCCGTCGAACAGGTTCTGGCGATTCCGCTATAGGCGTCAGCCGGGTTTCGCCAGACGCCAGACCCCGTCGATCCCGTCACCGGAAATATCGCCGATTTCCTTGTCGCCGGAATAGCGATACAGCGGCTGCCCCTTGTAGGCGAGCTGCAGGGTGCCGTCCCTGCGTTCGATCAGCGAATAGCTTGCCGGTATTTTTGTGCCGGCAGGCACAATGGTCGGCGGCCACATCTCGGCGCAGGCATCGTAGCAGTTCGATTTTCCGGGGGTGTCGAGGCCATATGTATAAAGGGAATAATGGCTCCGGTTCATAATAAAGACCTGCCCGCTCTCAGGTGCCTGACCCATTTTGCTATTGTTGTATTTCGCCAGTGACACACCGGTCGCGATGGACGCGGCGGCTATCACGACAGAAGAAATGATCGCAAGTTTCATTCGGGAAACTCCGGTTTTCGGGAGGTATGGGGCCTTCTAGCAGCCCCGCCGGCGGAAATACACTCCCCGCCGCCGCGGCATCCGATCACATCCGGCGAATTCAATCCCGCACCAGTTCCGACGTGTCCGCAGGCCATTGCGCCCGCACGGTTTCGTTTTCAAGGGACGGGCAGTAAATATCGTTTCGCCATTCCGCCTCCGGAATCCCGAGATCGTGGAAGCATCCTTCGATCAAATCGCGGTTTTTTCCGTCCCGTGCCTCGCGCACTTTCGGGATGGACCGGGCAAAAGGCTTTTCTTTCACCGCTTCCGCTCCGATAAACTGCGATATCCGCTCTGCCGCATGCGGGTCGCGGATATAATTCACGACAAGCAGGTCGTCGGGCCGATCGCGAAAATACCGGAGCATCTGCAAATGCAATGTGTTGCGGTGATGTATCCACCTTTTTATCGAATCGGCATCTGTCCGGCGACCTTTGACAAATGGCCGGTTCAGGCCCGGGTGATTGTTCATATACCTGAAATGCGCGATCCGGCTTTCGATCCATTCGTCCAGATCGCGGGTATTCAGAATGAACAGGGAACCCGGGAAATGTCTGTCGAAAAGCGTAAAGTCCTCTGGCGGGCCATCGCTGAAGGCCTGATAGGCAAAATGTTCGAATACCAGCTTCCGGTTTTGCCATGTGACCGAATGTGTGGCCCGCAATCCCGCTTTCAGAAACACCTCGTGAATCGAGGTCGTGGCGGTTTTGTGAAACCCGATCGCGAACACCTTGCGATAATTCCGGTCAATTCCGGCATTGGCCAGCAGAGTCCGCCCCACATGCCACGGGTGCGCTACCCGTCTTTGCAGATTGGAAAAACTGAAATTTATCTTGCCAAGTTCGATGGCCACCGGCGTCACTTCCCGTGATTTGATATCAGAGGCCATATTGCCGACATCGAGATACCGCCGCAATACAACAAGGGTCATATTGCGGGACTATTCAGGTATTTCAGGCTGGCATCCCTTAAAACGGGATCGCCAGTTCCCACACACCGCCAAGGCCGACCCCCTTGATATCGCCGATCTTCTTGTCGCCGGAATACAGATACATCGGCCGCCCCTTGTAGGCGATCTGCATGCTGCCGTCCTTGCGCGGGATCAGCGTATAGCTTTCCGGCATCGGCGTATCGGCGGGCAGGATCGCGGGCGGCCATTTCACGGCGCACTCGTCATAGCAGTTCGACACACCCGGCTCGTCATTGGCATAGAAATACAGGGAGAAATGGTTCTGGTACATGATGAACGTCTGCCCGTTCAGCGGCGCGCTCATCACATATTTGTTGCCATGCGAGGACGCCATCGCCACGCCGGCGCCAAGCGCCAGAGCAGTTACGGTTGCAGCGGTGATCTTCAGGAATTTCATGCGGGGGGTCTCCGGTGTTGGAAAATTACGTTCCGGCAGTTCTACCCGCCGGAAATGTAAAAATATACACCGCACCCCCTGACAGCCGATCACATGTCTGCGAGGGCGGCGCCTATTTCTTGCCGAACAACACCTTCTGCGCCTCTTTATCCGCCTGCAAATTCCCGCGCCGGTCCTTGGCCACCGCGCGTCCCGCCTGCACCGCAGGGCGGGCATAGACACGATCCAGCCATGCCTTCATGTTCGGGAAATCGTCGATATTCTGCTCCTGCCCCTCCCAGAGGCTCGCCCAGGGCCATATCGCCATATCGGCAATCGAGTATTCCCCCGCCACGAATTCCCGATCCGCCAGCCGCCGGTCCAGCACTCCGTAAAGTCGCGCGGTCTCGTTACGATAGCGGTCCTTGGCATAGGGCAGGTCGTGCGGCGGATCCATCGCGGGGGCGTATTTCAGGAAATGGTGCGCCTGTCCGGCCATCGGGCCAAGCCCGCCCATCTGCCACATCAGCCATTGCTCCACCTCGATGCGCTCGCGCTCGTTGCGCCCAAAGAACTGTCCGGTCTTGCGCCCCAGATATTGCAAAATCGCGCCGCTCTCGAACACCGAGATCGGCGCCCCGTCCGGCCCCTCGGGATCAATGATCGCCGGCATCCGGTTGTTGGGCGAGATCGCCAGAAACTCCGGCTCGAATTGTTCGCCCGCGCCGATATTCACAAGGTTCAGATTGTACGGCAGCCCCATCTCTGCCAGCGCGATGGTGATTTTCCAGCCGTTCGGTGTCGGCCAGTAGAACAGCTCTATCGGTTTCGTCATGGTCTTTCCCCTTTTCGTTTCCGCCAGCATGACGCATTTCACAATACAGGC
>WFTU01000123.1 GCA_015485375.1 Paracoccaceae bacterium
TCATGCGGGGCCAGCACCTCCTGATAGGCGCGCGCCAGACGGATCTGGCCGACGGCGGCGGCGGCCTGCGCTTTTTCCAGCGCGAGGGGGCCTTTTTCCAGCCCCAGCACCGCCCGACCCAGCGCGATGGAACCGGAAGAAACGATCACCACCTCGGCCCCCTGACCGCGCAGCATGGCCACATCGGCCGCCAGTCCGGCCAGCCAGTCACGGCGCAATGCGCCGCTGGCGGCCTCGACCAGAAGGGCCGAGCCGATCTTGATGACGACGCGTTTGGCGCCGCCCAGCAAGGTTCGGGTCAGGGTCGCCACGGCGCAGCCTCCTCGGTTTCGGAGACCTCCGCCTGTTTCCCGGCATCGACCACGGCGCGAAGGGCGCGCAAGGTTTCCTGCAGGCCTTCGCCGCTGACGCCGGACTGCATGTAGACTTTACAGCCGCAAGCCGCTTCGAGCGCGGGTTTTGCCTCTTGCCGCTCCTCCTCGCTCAGCGCGTCGATCTTGTTGAGCGCGGTCACGCGGGGTTTGTCCGCCAGCGCACCGCCATACATTTCCAGCTCGTTAATGATGGTGTGGTAGTCGTCCACCATCGTTTCCGAGGTTGCGTCCACCAGATGCAGCAATACCGAACAGCGCTCCACATGGCCCAGAAACCGGTCGCCAAGCCCGATCCCCTCGTGCGCCCCCGCGATCAGACCGGGGATGTCGGCCACGACCAGTTCGGTGCCGTCAATGCCGACCACCCCGAGGTTCGGGTGCAGCGTGGTAAACGGATAATCCGCGATTTTGGGGCGCGCGTTGGACGTGGCGGCCAGAAAGGTGGACTTGCCCGCATTGGGCAGGCCGAGCAGCCCCACATCGGCAATCAGTTTCAACTGCAGCCAGACGGTGCGCTCGACACCCTCCTGTCCCGGATTGGCATTGCGCGGCGCGCGGTTGGTCGAGGTTTTGAAACGCAGGTTGCCCCAGCCGCCGTTGCCCCCCGCGGCCAGTCGCACACGCTGCCCGACCTGCGTGAGATCGGCCAGCACCACCTCCTGATCCTCGTCGAGGATTTGCGTGCCGACAGGCACCTTCAGCGTGATATCCTCGCCGTCGCGACCGGTCATCTGGCGGCCCATACCGCCCTGCCCGTTTTGCGCGAACCAGTGTTGTTGGTAGCGAAAATCGATCAGGGTGTTCAGGCCCTTCACAGCCTCGACCCAGACATCGCCGCCCTTGCCGCCGTCGCCACCGTCGGGACCGCCGAATTCCACATGCGCCTCGCGCCGGAAACTGGCCGCACCGTTCCCGCCCTTGCCGGAGCGGATGATGACTTTCGTGAGGTCGAGGAATTTCATTTTGTTTTCCTAAAGCAGATTTGTGTCAGCGATACGCGAGTTGCGCAGGTTTCTCAAGGTTGCGCTCGGGTTTTCGCCCAATCAGCCTGAGTCAGTGCGAATTCCACCGCAGGCAGGTCACAATCACGCGCCTTGCAATGTCCGGTCTCGCGGCCAACTTCGCTAAACCCGCACTTGCGTAGCACGGCCATCGAGGCGGGATTATCTTGCCAACAGCCGGCGTGTGCAGTGTCCCAGCCGAGGTTGCGAAAGCCGTCGTCCAGCATTTCACGCACCGCCCATGTGGCAATCCCCCGCCCCCAAAACCGGCGGTCCAGCATGTAGCCAAGCCCGCCATCGACCCCGCCGATGGTGCCGGAGAAGGTGCCGTCAACCTCGATCACCCGCACCAGTCCGGCCTTGACCTCGGGCGTGGTCATGCGCGTGCGCGTAAATTCCGTATCCGGCGGCCAGGGCCAGCTAGCCAGCATTTTTACCACGTCGAAATCGGAAACGAGCGCATGGAACGCCTCGAAATCGGTTTCCCTGAAATTGCGCAGCCGCCAGCTATCCATCATTCATCTCCAGACGGTATTGCCACGATTGCACCATGCCACCGCGCGGGATCGAGTGGGTTTCGCTATCACCACAATACTCGAAACCCTGTTTGATCAACACGCGGGCCGAGCCGTAGTTGCCCTGATGCACGCTCGCATCCAGTCCCGTGAAACCGTGGGTGCGGGCAAAGCCCAGCACCGCCTCAAGCGCCTCGGGCGTAAAACCAGCACCCCAGAACTGCGGTGCGAGCCAATAGCCGATGTTGCCGCGCCCCTCCTCTTTCGGAGAGATGGAGATGACACCGATCAGCTCGCTGTCCTTGTCGATCGCCCAGATGATCTCGTCATCGTCATCGCTACGGGAACGGGCGATATAGGCCTCCGCCGCGCCCTCGGGATAGGGATGCGGCACGACGGCCAGATTCAGCGCCACGCGCGTGTCCCCGACATAAAGCCGGATAGCGCCCGCATCGCTGTCCTGCAACGGGCGCAAGGTCAGACGGTCGGTTTTCAGTATCTCCGGTGTTGTCGCAACAGCCATCACGGGTTCTCCAAACAGGAAAAAGGGCCCGGTGTTTCCACCGAGCCCCTTGAAATTTTGCATATCCGCAGGTTCGGTTATTCAGCCGCCTCTGCTGCCGGCAGAACGGAAATGAAAGTGCGGCCCTTGAAGCCTTTTTTGAAGGATACATTGCCTTCTTCGACAGCAAAGATCGTGTGGTCCTTGCCCATGCCGACACCTGTGCCCGGCCACCATTTGGTGCCGCGCTGGCGACAGATGATGTTGCCCGGGATGACAGCTTCGCCACCGAACTTCTTGATGCCGAGACGCCGACCGGCGGAGTCGCGACCGTTGCGGGTAGAACCGCCTGCTTTTTTATGTGCCATGTCGTATTCTCCTTATTTCTCGGCGGCGAGTTTCTTCGCCTGTTCAACCCAGCCTTCGCGTTCGATGCGACCTTTGAACGAGAGCTTCTCGCCAAAGGATTCCACGTCCGCGTCGGTCCATGCCGCGATCTGCTCGAAAGTGGTGATCCCCTCGGCATGCAGTTTTTTCTCGAGCGCGGGCCCAACACCGGACAGAACCTTGAGGTCATCCGCACCAGCGGCCGCTTTCGGAGCGGCTTTGGCCTTGGCAGCCGGTTTCGCTTTCGGTTTGGCTGCGGCTTTCGCCGGCTTCGCGGCAACGGCAGCAACAGCCGAAGCAACAGAACCTGCACCAACAGCGGCCTTAACGCCGGACTTGTCGGCACCTTTGGCCAGAATGTCCGTGATCTTGATCACGGTCAGCTGCTGGCGGTGGCCCTTTTTGCGCTGCGAGGAGTGTTTCCGGCGACGCTTCACATAGTGAATGGTCTTCGGTCCCTTTTTCTGCTCCAGCACTTCGGCCTGAACGCCTGCACCGTCAACCAGCGGAGCGCCAACGGTCACGTTGTCTCCGCCCAGCATCAGGACTTCGTTGAACTGGATGGTCTCGCCAGCGTCGGCGGCCAGTTTTTCAACGGTGAAAATATCGCCTGTAGCAACTTTATACTGCTTGCCACCAGTTTTCATAACCGCAAACATACGGTGCTTCCTTTATTCTACCGCGTCGTGTGGTCCCGCTTTCGCGGCGTTTTGCAGATCATCTGCACCTCGGACGGCGCGCCCCTGTGGGCGTATGACAAAAAGGCCACGGGAATCCCTTCCAGTGACAAGCGCGCCTTATCGGGCAGAAGCGGGGTTTTGTCAATGGGCAAACGGGAAATCCGTGAAACGGCAATATACTGCATTTTACCCCTTGCACCAGCCCTCAAGCGCGCATAGTTTCCGCGCGTTGAAGCGACCATCAACATATGCGGAGAGGTGCCGGAGTGGTCGAACGGGGCGGTCTCGAA
>WFTU01000124.1 GCA_015485375.1 Paracoccaceae bacterium
ATGTCTACCGCACCCGCGCGGATTATGAATCCAACGCCCGCACCAACGCCCTCAAGTCCTCGCAAGGCTACGCGCCGGATTACCTCGACCGTGCCGCGCTGGAACACCGATTCCCCGACCTTGGCCCTGCTTACACCTTCGCCGCTCTCTACCCCGACCACGGCTGGATCACCGACCCCGGTGCCTACGTCACCGCGCTCGCAGACCATTTCACCGCCAACGGTGGCACGTTTCTGCAAGGCGAAATCACAAACCTCACCGCAGGCCCGCGCCCCCGCGCCAGCCTGAAAACCGGAGAAACCCTCGAGGCCGCAAAAATCATCCTCACCACCGGCGCATGGTCCAACCCGCTCGCCCGCCCGAACGGCCAGCCCGCCCGCGTGGAATCCGAGCGCGGCTACCATCTGTCGATGTTCGACGCCAACATCACCCCCGCGCACCCGTTCATGGTCGCCGACGCGCAATTCGTCGTCACCCCGATGCACGGCTTCTTGCGCGCCGCCGGCATTGTCGAGTTCGGCGGCCTGACCGCCACCCCTTCGCCAGCACCCTTTGCCCTCCTGAAAAAACAGCTGAAACAGGTATTCCCGACCCTGAGTTACGCGCGCGCCGACGAATGGATGGGCCACCGCCCGACACTGCCCGACAGCCTCCCCGCAATCGGAGAATCCCGCGACGCCCCCAATATCATCCACGCCTACGGCGGCCAGCATATCGGCCTGACCATCGGCCCGCGCGTCGGGCGCATGGTTGCGGAAATCGCGAAGGGCAGGGGCAATACAAACCTCGACGCCTACCGCGTCGGGCGCTGACGAAAGCACTGGCGTCCCCTTTTGTGGCGTTCTACCCTGCGCCGACGACTATTATCACCGGATATTCGAGTATGCAGACCGATTTTCAAACATTGGTGGATCAACCGCCGCTCAAAATCCGGTATGTTCAGGGATCTTCGCCCACACTTGTCATCAGCTTCGCCGGGATTGGTGGCGTCCGGAATCAGGAACCTCCGGTGGAGTTTTTCAAAGTCGCAAGCAACGGCGGCGCCAACCATGTGCTTTTTGTCTCCGACATCCAGCGAAGCTGGCTGAATGCTCCCGGAATGGCCGAAAAAATCGTCGAGACGATAGAGCACGTCAAGAACAATATCTCCGCCCGTCGTATCGTAACCCTTGGCAACAGCATGGGCGGTTTCGCAGCGCTGCAAATCGCGCGTCTGGTCCATGTGGACACGGTCGCGGCTTTCTCACCGCAGTATTCGGTCGATCCCGAAATCGTCCCTGACGAAGTTCGCTGGGTCTATTTTCGCCGAAACATCGCAAACTACCGCTTTAGAACGATGGACCGGCTACCGGCCGCCCCCACTGGCGTATACATATTTCAGGGCGGGACTCCGCCCGAAAAGTACCACTGGCAGCGGTTTCCTTTTGCCGACAATACCGACCAGTATATTTTTCCCGACTTCGGGCACAATCTGGCTCACCGGTTGAAACAACGGGGCGCCCTTCAGCCCGTTGTTTCCAATATCATTGCCGGCCGCCGCCGCCGTGTTCGCCAGCTGGTCAAAGCCAACGGTGGAATCAACCGCCCGTCGGGCGAATAACCTACTCCCACTCCATCTCCTCGAACACCCGCTGGGCGTTTTTCCCTGCCAGCTGGTCGAAATTCTCCAGATAGGTAAAGGCCGACTGGTCCACCTTGACCGAGTCGATGATATCTCCGCCCTCGTCGATGTAGTCACCCATCCGCGCACGCAGATTCACCAGGTAGTCATAGGTATCCGCCGTTGCCGTCGCCAGATCCGTGGCGCTCCCGTGTCCGGGCACCACATGCGCGGGGTTCAGACCGGCAATCGCCTCGAACACCTCGATCCAGCTGGCCGAGGCCGACTGCCCGCCAACCCCCAGCATCCGCTCGGTATAGACAATATCCCCCGTAAACACCGTGTCCTTCGACGGTACCCAGACAAAACTGTCCCCGGGCGTATGCGCGGCCCCGACATGCCGGACCTCGAAATCCACACCGCCGAGGCTGAAATCATAGGCCTCGTCAAAGGTCACGTCGGCATAGACCGGCTCGGTTCCGTCCAGCTTGTCCTTCAAAACAAACGCCAGCGCCGAAAATTGCTCCGACCCGCGATCCTTCTGGTCCGCCACCGCGGCGTTCGAGGCCACAATCTCCGCCCCCTGCGCTTTCCAGTAGCCGTTGCCGATCCAGCGATGATCCTGCCCGCCGCTGTTGATCACGATCTTCACCGGCTGGTCGGTAACCGTATCGATCGCCGCATCAATCGCCGCCGCGCCCAGCCAGCTGCCGCCCGGATCGACCAGAACCACGCCTTCGTCGGTCACCACCACCCCGAAAGTGCCGTTATTCGCCAGATTTTCCACCGTGCGCGGCCCCAGATCCCCGACAATCGCATAAACCCCGTCGGTGACCTCCTGCACCTCCAGCGCCTGCACGGAAACTGGCAACAACAACATGACAGCGACAAGGTATTTCATAGCGGAACTCCGGTAGCAAAAAAAGGGACCGCCCGAAAGCGGTCCCTCTCAATACTCTATTTCACATTTATTTCAAGTGAAACCTATTCCTCGTAATCGCTCAGCGGCGGACAGGTGCAAACCAGATGCCGGTCGCCATAGGCATTGTCCACACGATTGACCGGCGGCCAGTATTTGTCCACGCGGAAGGCGCCCGGCGGGAAACAGGCCTGTTCACGCGAATACTTGCGGTCCCAGTCCCCGACCAGATCCTCCACCGTATGCGGCGCATTGGCCAGCGGGCTGTCCTCGTGGCTGATTTTGCCTGCCTCGATATCCGCCGCCTCCTCGCGGATCGCCAGCATCGCGGTGATAAACCGGTCGATCTCGGCCTTCGGCTCGCTTTCCGTCGGCTCCACCATCAGCGTTCCCGCCACCGGCCAGCTCATGGTCGGCGCGTGGAAACCGCAATCCATCAGGCGCTTGGCAATATCGTCCACCGACACATGCGCCGCCTCGTTGAGCGGCCGCGTGTCCAGAATACATTCATGCGCCACCCGTCCGATTTTCGACTTGAACAGCACGTCGTAAGCGCCCTCCAGCCGCTTGGCGATGTAGTTCGCATTCAAAATCGCCACCTTGGTCGCCTGCGTCAGCCCCGCGCCGCCCATCAGCAACAGATAGGCCCATGAAATCACCAGAATCGAGGCACTCCCCATCGGCGCAGCCGACACCGGCCCGACCTCGTGCGCCCCCGCCGGATCGCCGGGCAGATAGGGTTCCAGATGCGCGCCGACCCCGATCGGCCCCATGCCCGGACCGCCGCCGCCATGCGGAATGGCAAAGGTCTTGTGCAGGTTCAGATGGCTCACATCGCCGCCGATCTTGCCGGGTTTCACCAGCCCGACCATGGCGTTCATATTCGCCCCGTCGATATAGACCTGCCCGCCGAATTCATGCGTGATGTCGCAGACCTCGCGCACGGTTTCCTCGAACACCCCGTGGGTGGAGGGATAGGTGATCATGCAGGCCGCCAGCTTGTCGCCGGCCTCCGCCGCCTTGGCGCGGAAATCCTCCAGATCGATATCGCCGTTCTCTGCCGACTTGACCACAACAACCTTCCAGCCCGCCATATGGGCCGAGGCCGGATTGGTCCCGTGCGCCGATACCGGAATCAGGCAGATATCCCGATCCCCCTCGCCGCGCGCCTTGTGGTAGTTGCGAATGGTCAGCAACCCCGCATATTCCCCCTGCGCGCCGGAATTCGGCTGCAGGGACATGGCGTCGTAACCGGTAATCTCGCACAGCTGCGCCTTCAACTGCTCGGTCAGCTCCGTATAGCCCGCCGCCTGATCCAGCGGCACATAGGGGTGCAGGTTGGCAATCCCGAACCACGTCAGCGGGATCATCTCGGCGGTCGCGTTCAGCTTCATGGTGCAGGAGCCCAGCGGGATCATCGCCCGATCCAGCGCCAGATCCCGATCCGCCAGACGCCGCATATAGCGTGTCATCTCGGCCTCGGAACGGTTCATGTCGAAAATCGGATGCGTCAGATACTCATCCGTGCGCAGCATGTTCTCCGGCAGGCGATACTCGCGGTTCCTGACGGAATCGTCCTTCATATCGCCGCCAAACGCCCGCCAGACCGCTTCGATGGTCTCGGCGCGGGTCTGCTCGTCCAGCGAGATCCCGATCTTCGTGTCGTTCACCTTGCGCAGGTTGATGCCGTTTTCCACCGCCGCATTCAGGATGACGCCCTGCAACGGTCCGACCTCGACGGTGATCGTGTCGAAAAACACCTCCGGCTCGACCTTGAAGCCAAGGCTCTCCAGCCCCTTCGCCATGCGCGAGGTCTTGCGATGCACCGACTGCGCAATCGCCTTCAGCCCCGCCGGCCCGTAAAACACCGCATACATCGAGGCCATCACCGCCAGCAGCGCCTGCGCCGTGCAGACGTTGGAATTCGCCTTCTCGCGCCGGATATGCTGCTCGCGGGTCTGCAATGCCAACCGATAGGCCTTGTTGCCGCGCGCATCCACCGACACGCCGATAATCCGCCCGGGCATGGAGCGTTTCAGCTTGTCCGTCGTCGCCATATAGGCCGCGTGCGGCCCGCCGTATCCCATCGGCACACCGAAACGCTGCGTATTGCCGATGGCAATATCCGCCCCCATCTCTCCGGGGCTTTTCAGCAGACACAGCGCCAGAATATCCGCCGCCATAATCGCAATCGCCTTGTGTTCATGCAGGCTGGCAATGCAGGGCGTGAAATCGCGCACCCGCCCGTAGGTCCCCGGATACTGGAAAATCGCCCCGAACACGGCCGAGGGGTCCATATCCGTTTCCGGACTGGCCACAATCACCTCGATCCCCAGCGGCTCCGCGCGGGTTTTGATCACCGCAATCGTCTGCGGGTGGCAGTTTTCATCGACGAAAAACACGTTGGATTTCGACTTGGCCGCACGCTTGGCCATGGTCATGGCCTCCGCCGCCGCTGTCGCCTCGTCCAGCAGCGAGGCATTGGCAATTTCCAGCCCCGTCAGGTCGCTCACCATGGTCTGGAAATTCAGCAGGGCCTCCAGCCGCCCCTGCGCGATCTCCGGCTGATAGGGGGTATAGGCCGTATACCACGCCGGATTTTCCAGAATGTTGCGCTGGATCACCGGCGGCGTCATCGTGCCGTAGTAGCCCTGACCGATCAGCGAGGTCAGCACCTTGTTCTTCTTGATCACCTGCCGCATGTGATGCAGCACATCACGTTCCGACATCGGCGCATCCAGTTCCAGCGGCTCCTGCTGCCGGATATTTTCCGGCACCGTCTGGTCGATCAACTCGTCCAGCGAACCGACCCCGATCACATCGAGCATCTCTTCCATCTCCGTCGGGGACGGCCCGATATGGCGACGGTTGGCAAAATCATAGGGCTGATACGGGGTCGGGTGGAAAGGCATGGCAAATGTCCTTGCAATGTGAAACGGCCCCGCGCATCACACGGGGCCGGAAAATCAGGCGATAAAGGCTTTGTAGGCCGCTTCATCCATCAGGTTGGCCAGTTCGGACGTATCCTCGACCTTGATCTTGTAGAACCAGGCATTGCCCTCGGGGTCCTCGTTGACCGAGCCGGGCTCGTCTTCCAGCGCCGAATTGGCTTCCAGAATTTCCATCGCCACCGGCGCATAAAGCTCCGAGGCCGCCTTCACGCTCTCGACCACGCCGATCTCGTCATCCTTCACAAAAGTCTCGCCGACCTCCTGCAGCTCGACGAAAACCACTTCGCCCAGCGCCTCGGCCGCATGTTTGGTAATGCCGAGTGTCGCGGTATCCCCGTCCACATCCAGCCATTCGTGTTCCTCGGAATAATAGATCGCCATCGGAAATTCTCCTATCGTTTGTAGTTCTGCTGCACGAACGGCAGTTTGATGATGGTCGCGGGCATCTCCTTGCCGCGAATAAGCAAATTCACCTTGGTGTCCGGTGCGGCAAATTCCGTGGCAACATAGCCCATGGAAACCGGCCCGCCAACCGTCGGACCGAACCCGCCGGAGGTTATTTTGCCGATCACATTGCCGCCCTGATCCGCCACTTCAACCCCGCGCCGCGCCGGTGCCCGCCCGTCCGGCCTGATCCCGACCAGCTTGCGGCTGACCCCTTCGGCCAATTCGCGCTGAATACGCTCCGCCCCGGGAAACCCGCCTTCCTCGCGACGCCGCTTCTGCATCGCCCAGGTCAGGTTCGCCTCGACCGGCGAGGTCTCGTTGTCGATGTCGTTACCATACAGACACAACCCCGCCTCCAGCCGCAGGGAGTCGCGCGCGCCCAGCCCCGCAGGCTCCAGATCGGAATGCTCCAGAAACTTCCGCGTCACCTCGATGGTGCTTTCACGCGGAATGGAGATTTCATACCCGTCCTCGCCCGTATACCCCAGCCGCGAAATCCGGCACTCGACGCCGAAAATATCCGCCACCGTGGTCTGCATAAACGTCAGATCCGCCGCCGCTGGCGCCACCGCGCCGACAATCGCCTCGGCCGCCGGCCCCTGAATGGCGATCAACCCGCGATCCAGTTCCGTGACCTCGATATCCAGCGTCCGCATATGGCCGATATCCTGATCCCGCATCGAGGCATTGACCACCACAAACAGATGGTCCCCCGCGTTGGAAACAATCAGGTCATCCATGATCCCGCCCTGCGGATTGGTGAAAAACGTATAGCGCGCCTTGCCCTCCGGCAGCGTGGTAAAGGCCGAGGGCGCCAGCGTCTCCAGCTTCGCCGCCACATCCTCGCCGCGCAACTCCACCTGACCCATATGCGAAACATCGAACAGCCCCGCTTTGGTGCGGACCTGGTTATGCTCGCCGACAATCCCCATCGGATAGTTCACCGGCATCATCCATCCGGCGAAATCGACCATCTTGCCGCCGAGCTCCACATGCAGGTCATAAAGCGGCGTTTTGCGGGGTTCTGTCATGGGAATATCCTCGATTGAGTCGTTTCCAATCCGTCTTAACAAACAAGTTTCCGATAGGAAACATCTTTTTGGAATGCAAATGTATACGCCGTAAAACCCGCGCAGCCTGTGAATCCACTAAACCGGTTTAGTGGATTAAACCGCCAATTTTCAAACCTCCGTAACCTCCTGAAAAACCGCCGGTTTTCCCCGCACAAACCGCGACCCCAATTCCTTTACAAACTCTAAACGTGCCGTAACGTCAGGTCACCACCCGGCCCCTATTGCACTGCAACAAAATCTTCGCCAATATGCCGCAAACAACAAAGGGACCGACCGATGACCAAAGCGCCGCTGAAACCGAAAGAGCAACCCTCGCTGTCCAGTTTCAACTGGGAAGACCCGTTTCTGCTGGACGACCAGCTGACCGAAGAGGAACGCATGCTGCGCGACGGCACCGCCGCCTATGCACAGGAAAAACTCCAGCCCCGCGTCATCGAGGCCTTCCGCGAGGAAAAAACCGACCCCGCCATCTTTGCCGAAATGGGCGAAATGGGCCTGCTCGGCGCGACAATTCCGGAGGAATACGGCGGCATCGGCGCCGGCTACGTCGCCTACGGCCTGATCGCGCGCGAAGTGGAGCGCGTGGACTCCGGCTACCGCTCCATGATGTCCGTGCAATCCTCGCTGGTCATGTATCCGATCTACGCCTACGGCTCCGAGGACCAGCGCCGCAAATACCTGCCCAAACTCGCCAGCGGCGAATGGATCGGCTGTTTCGGCCTGACCGAGCCGGACGCCGGCTCCGACCCCGGCGGCATGAAAACCCGTGCCACGAAAGTGGACGGCGGCTATGTGCTGAACGGCACCAAAATGTGGATTTCCAACGCCCCGATCGCCGATGTTTTCGTCGTCTGGGCCAAATCCGACGCCCACGATGGCAAAATCCGCGGCTTTGTGCTGGAAAAAGGCATGAAAGGTCTGAGCGCCCCGAAAATCGGCGGCAAACTGAGCCTGCGCGCCTCGATCACCGGCGAGATCGTCATGGAAAACGTCGAAATCCCCGAGGACGCCATCCTCCCCGACGTCGAAGGCCTCAAAGGACCGTTCGGCTGCCTCAACCGCGCCCGCTACGGCATCAGCTGGGGCGTCATGGGCGCCGCCGAGTTCTGCTGGCACGCCGCGCGCCAATACGGCCTCGACCGCAAGCAGTTCAACAAGCCGCTGGCCGGCACGCAGCTTTTCCAGAAAAAACTGGCCGACATGCAAACGGAAATCACCCTCGGCCTGCAAGCGTCCCTCCGCGTCGGCCGCCTGATGGACGAGGGCCGCGCCGCGCCCGAGATGATCTCGCTGATCAAACGCAACAACTGCGGCAAGGCGCTCGACATCGCCCGCCAGTCCCGCGACATGCACGGCGGTAACGGCATTTCCGAGGAATTCCAGGTCATGCGCCACATGGTCAATCTGGAGACCGTCAACACCTACGAGGGTGCCCACGACGTCCACGCCCTGATACTGGGCCGCGCGCAAACCGGCCTGCAGGCGTTTTTCTGAGGCGGTATTATCCTTCCCCGTTCGCGGGGAAGGCACTCCCAACTGGCCAGCGATCCTTTCACCGTGCATCATGCCCGCAACCGTGACTCGCTCGCCACCTTGCAGCCCCGCCACCGCCGCGCTACCGTCACGCCCGAACCAGCCGGAGCCCGCCATGACCGCCCTGCACGACACCGCCCGCGCCCTGTTTAAGGTTGCCGTTGACGCCGCCAATCCCGCCCGCGCCCTGCGCCCGCATCTGGCCGACCTGCCGCCAATCAAGGGCCGCTATATCGTCATCGCGGAGGGCAAGGCCGCCTGCGCCATGGCCGAAGAGGCCCTCGCACACCTTCCCGACGGACAAGTCACGGCCATCGCCGTCACCAACCCCGAGAACCTCCGCCCCGTGGCAGGCTGCACCGTCCTGCCCGCCGCCCATCCGGTGCCGGACGAAAACGGCGCGCGCGCCGTTTTCGTCCGGCACCGGATGGGCGGCGGGCAGGACGGTGCAGCCTGCCACGGGGCGGAGGTTCTCGGGG
>WFTU01000125.1 GCA_015485375.1 Paracoccaceae bacterium
ATCTGTCTGTGCAGGCGGCGATGCGCCGTGTGCTGGCTGGCGGTATGGCGATGATGCAGGCCAAGGCGGCCTCGGCGGTGTTGATGGAAGTGGATACGGGGCGGATTGTTTCGATGGTGTCCTTGCCGGATTTCGACCCGAATGACCGCCCGAACCCGCCGGTGAGCGGCGATCCGGGGGACAGCCCGCTGTTCAACCGCGTGGCACAGGGGAAATACGAGCTGGGTTCGACCTTCAAGGTGCTGACGGCGGCGCAGGCGCTGGAGACGGGGATTGCGACGCCCGATACCATGGTGCCGACGCAGGGGCCGTTGCGCTGGGGCAAGTTTACCATTCGCGATTTCAAGAATTATGGCGCGCAGCTGAGCCTGCGGGATGTGATCGTCAAATCCTCCAATATCGGCAGTGCCAATATTGCGGTGGAGATCGGCGCCGAGGCGCAGCAGGCGTTTCTGGCGCAGCTGGGGTTGATGGAGCAGGTGCCGGTGGAGTTGCCGGAGTCGGGGCGCTCGAAACCGATGTTCCCGTCGCCCAAACAATGGTCGGAGCTTTCGACCATGACGATTTCCTATGGCCACGGGATTGCGGTGACGCCGCTGCATCTGGCGGCGGCCTATGCGACGATTGCCAATGGCGGTTTGCGGGTGCGACCGACGCTGCTCAAGAACGGGCCGTTGCCGTCGGAGGACGAACGTGTGGTGTCCGAGGAGACATCGAGACAGGTGCTGGATATGATGCGGCAGGTGGTGGTGCGCGGGACGGCCTCGCTGGGCGAGGTGCCCGGTTATCAGGTCGGCGGCAAGACCGGCACGGCGGACAAGCCGGACCCGAAGGGGGGCTATTACGAGGGCAAGGTGCTGTCGACCTTTGCCAGCGTGTTCCCGACGAGTGATCCGAAATATGTGCTGATATTGTCGCTCGACGAGCCGGGAATCGAGATGGCGGGCGAGCTGCGCCGCACGGCGGGCTGGACCGCGGTGCCGGTGGCGGCCGAGGTGATCCGCCGGATCGCGCCGCTCCTGGGTGTGCGGCCCGAGTATTTCGATGCCCCGAAGGAAAGCGGTAGCCTGACCTTGACCTCCAACTGACGGGAGGCGAAAAGCCCCGTATGGAACATAGTCGAAATATGGCCGGTCTGGGGTTTGCGGGTGCGGGGCTGCCCGATGTCACCGGATTGTCGGTGGACAGCCGCGAAACAAAGCCCGGACATCTGTTTTTTGCCCTGCCCGGGGTGAATGCCCACGGGGCGGAGTTTGTCAAATACGCGGTGCGCATGGGCGCGGCGGCGGTGGTGACGGATGCGGCGGGGGCCGATATTCTGGAGGCCGGGGGCGATTACGATATTCCGGTGTTTGTGGTCAAGGATCCGCGTCTTGTGCTGGCGAAAGCCGCGGCGGCGTGGTTTGGCGCGCAGCCCGATGTGATCGTGGCGGTGACGGGGACGAACGGCAAGACCTCGGTGGCGAGTTTTACCCGCCAGATCTGGGAGGCGCTGGGGCTGGCGGCGGTGAATTTCGGCACGGCGGGGGTCGAGGGCGCGGTGAGCGCGCCGCTGGCGCATACGACGCCGGAGCCGGTTACGCTGCACCGTTTGCTGGCGAAACTTGCCAAGGAAGGCGTGACCCATGCGGCGATGGAGGCGTCCTCTCACGGGCTGGCGCAGCGGCGGCTGGACGGGGTCAGGCTCTCGGCTGCGGGGTTCACGAATTTGAGCCGCGACCATCTGGATTACCACAAGGATTTCGAGGATTACTTTGCCGCCAAGGCGGGGCTGTTCCGGCGGGTGTTGCCGGCCGGCAAGACGGCGGTGATCAATATCGACGACGAATATGGCGCGGCGCTGGCGGACGAGCTGCGCGCGGAGCGGCCGGTGTTGACGGTCGGGCGCAGCGCGGCGGATGTGCGGATTGCCGATGTGCGCTATCGCCCCGACGGGCTGGATGTGCTGGTGGAGCATCGGGGCGAGCGGCATATGCTGGCGCTGGCGCTGATCGGCGGGTTTCAGGCGGATAATGTGTTGCTGGCCGCTGGGCTGGCGATTGCCACGGGTAGCGAGGCGGGCGAGGTGTTCCGCGTGTTGCCGCAGATGCAGACGGTGCGCGGGCGCATGGAACTGGTGGCGCGGCGCGCCAACGGGGCGCCGGTGTTTGTCGATTACGCCCATACGCCGGATGCGCTGGAGACCGCTTTGAAGGCGATGCGCCCGCATGTGATGGGGCGGTTGCTGGTGGTGTTCGGCGCCGGTGGCGACCGGGATCGCGGCAAGCGGCCCTTGATGGGCAAGGCGGCGCTGGAGA
>WFTU01000126.1 GCA_015485375.1 Paracoccaceae bacterium
CCCGCGCAAGGTCCGCAAGGTCAAAGGCGTGCGCGGCACCGACGAGCGCTACGCCGTCAACCTGACCGAGCTGATGAACCAGCAGGCTGCGGACGGCTGGGAATACCAGCGTGCCGAGAGCCTGCCGGTGGACGAGAAAACCGGCATGATGGGCAAGGCGCAGGAACGCTACATCAACGTGCTGGTGTTCCGCCGCGCTGTTGCGGTGGTCGAGGAGGCCCCCGCCGTCGAAGCGCCGGCCGAACCGGTCGTCGCCCCAGTGGTCGAGCCGGTCACCGAACCGACCGTCGCCGTGGAACCGCCGGTAGAGGCCGAAGAACCCGCCGCCGACCCGATGATGCTGAACACACCGGCCATCGACAATGAGCCGGACGGCGACATCCCCCCGCTCGGCTCCGCCACACGGGATTAATTCATCGGCAGGATCTTCCCCGGGTTCATGATATTCAGCGGGTCGAGCGTTTTCTTGATGTCCACCATCACCTGAAGCGCCTCGCCATGCTCGTCGGCCATGTATTTCATCTTGCCGACACCGATGCCATGCTCGCCGGTCACCGTCCCGTCCAGTTCCAGCGCCTGTTGGTTGAGGTTGTGCAGAAACTCCTTCACCGAGGCATGTTCGACCGGATCGTCGGGATCGAAACTGACCGCGCAATGGAAATTCCCGTCCCCGACATGGCCGAGGATCGAGACCATCAGGTCCAGCCGCTCGCTTTCCGCCCGCGCGAAATTCACCGCCTCGGCCAGTCGCGAGATCGGCACGCAGACATCCGTTGACAGCGCATGCGCATCGGGGCGCAGCGCCTTGTGCGCGTAATAGGCGTTGTGGCGCATTTTCCACAGCGCGTTGCGCTCCTCGGCACTGTCGGACCATTTGAAATCGCTGCCGCCCATGTCGGCGACAATCTCGCCAAAGCTCTCGGCCTGTTCCTTGACGCCGTTCGGCGAGCCGTGGAATTCCACGAACAGATGCGGCACCTCGGGCATTTCGCTGCCCTGATACAGGTTGAAGCCCTTCACCATCATCTCGTCGACAAATTCGATCCGCGCCATGGGGATGCCCATCTGGATCGTCGCCATCACCGTGTTCACCGCCGATTCAATGTCGGGGAAGGAACAGGTCGCGGCCGAGACCGCCTCCGGCTGGCCCTGAAGGCGCAGGGTGATCTCGGTGATGATGCCGAGCGTCCCTTCGGAGCCGACAAACAGTTTCGTCAGGTCATACCCTGCCGATGATTTGCGCGCGCGTGACCCCGTGCGGATAATCCGCCCGTCGGCCAGCACCACCTCCAGCGCCATGACGTTCTCGCGCATGGTGCCGTAACGCACCGCCGTCGTCCCCGAGGCCCGCGTCGCTGTCATGCCGCCGAGCGAGGCATTGGCCCCCGGATCGACCGGAAAGAACAGCCCCGTGGCGCGCAGGTCCTCGTTCAGTTGCTCGCGGGTCACGCCGGGCTGGACGACCGCGTCCATATCCTCGTCATGCACCGCCAGCACCGCATTCATTTTCGACATATCCAGCGAGATCCCGCCCTTGATCGCCAGCTGGTGCCCCTCCAGCGAGGTGCCGGTGCCATAGGCGATGATCGGGCAGTGATGCTCGGCGCAGATTTTCACGATCTCCGAGACCTCCGCCGTGTTTTCGGGAAACACCACCGCATCGGGCGGGGTGACGGGGAAATAGGCCTCGTTCTGTCCGTGTTGTTCCAGAATGGCGGCGTTTTGCGTGACCTTGTCGCCAAACCGTGTCTGCAAGGATTTGATGGCTGCTGCAATGCTCATGGGGTTCCCTCCGCTTTGATAGCACAGTAATGTGCCGGTGAATTATGGGGAAGGCCAAAATGACAGCTGTCGAGGGACATGACGCACCGTTTGACGCACCGGTAACCCTGCCCGCGCGGCAGGTGCCGGGCGCGTGGATCGATTATAACGGCCATATGAACGTCGCCTATTACACCATGGCATTCGATCAGGCGCTGGACGATTTTCTGGAAAATGAACTGGGCATTGGCGAGGCCCACGCCGCAAGGGTGCGCCAAGGGCCCTATGCCTTGCAAAGCCATATCCATTATCTGGACGAGTTGCTGGAGGGCGAGAGCTTCACGATCAGGGTGCGTATGATCGACCATGACGCCAAACGCATGCACCTGTTTGCCGAACTGTTCAACACCGACGGCAACCGGCTGGCGGCGACCTGCGAGCAGATGCTGATGAATGTCGATCTGGAAACGCGGCGCTCCACCCCCTATCCCGACTGGGCGCTAAAACGGATGGCCGACATGCTGGCGGCACACAAAACGCTGGAACGGCCCGCACAGCTTGGCGCGCCGCTCGGCATCCGGCGCAAGGGGTAGCGATGCAGGTCGTCCTCGATTTCCTGCGCGCAAGCTATGGCGCCATCCGGCAGGAACTCTCCTGCGCGCTGGTGGCCGTGCGCACCAACGGGCCGGGGCAGATCACCTTCTGGTTTCTGGCGCTGGTGATCGGCATTGTCGCGGGCAGCGCGGCGGTCGGGTTCCGCACGGCGATCTCCTACATCCAGCACTGGCTTTACAATGCCGACGACCACCAGCTGGCCACGGTGCTGGGGGCGCTGGAATGGTACTGGATGATCACCATCCCCGTCGCCGGCGGGCTGGCGGTCGGGGTGATCCTCTGGCTGTTTATCCCCGACGGGCAGACGCGCTCGGTCTCCGACGTGATCGACGGGGCGGCGCGGCGCGACGGGCGGGTGGAGAAAAAGATCGGGCTGGCCTCGGCCGCGGCCTCGCTGATTACGCTCTCCACCGGCGGGTCCAGCGGGCGCGAGGGGCCGGTGGTGCATCTGGCGGCGGTGATTTCCAGCTGGGTGTCGAACCGCATCCACGCCGACGGCATCACGGCGCGCGACCTTTTGGGCTGTGCGGTGGCGGCTGCGGTGGCGGCCTCGTTCAACGCGCCGATTGCCGGAACGCTGTTCGCGCTGGAGGTCATCCTGCGCCATTTCGCCATCCGCTCCTTTGCCCCGATCGTCATCGCGGCGGTGGCGGGGGCGATCATCAGCCGCCTCAACAGCGGCAATATCACCGAGTTCATCCTGCCCATCGACTCGCTGGAATTCTATGCCGAGATGCCCGCCTTCCTGATCCTCGGCTTTGTCTGCGGGCTGGTGGCCTATGCGCTGATCAAATCGGTGTTCATTGCCGAGAACTGGGGCGACGCGATCCAGAAAGCCCTGCGCATCCATATCATCCTGCGCCCCGCCATCGCGGGGGCCATGCTCGGCACCATCGCGATATTCTATCCGCATATTATCGGGGTCGGCTATGAAACCACCTCGGCGGCACTATCGGGCAACCTGCTGCTCGGCGCGGCGTTCAGCTTCACGGTTATCAAGGTGGTGGCGGTGGCGATCACCTTTGCCGGACGCATGGGGGGCGGGATATTCTCGCCGTCGCTGATGGTCGGGGCGCTGACGGGGCTGACCTTCGGCATAATCGCCACGGGGCTGCTGCCGAGCGTATCGGGCACCGAGACCATGTATGCCATGGCGGGCATGGGCGCGGTGGCGGCGGCGGTGCTGGGCGCGCCGATCTCTACCACGCTGATCGTATTCGAGATGACCGGAGACTGGCAGGCGGGGATCGCGGTGATGGTGGCGGTCTCGGCGGCCTCGGC